>DAOWNU010000032.1 GCA_030642425.1 bacterium
AGAACTCCTTATATCGTTCATACGCTTCTTCTTCTGCTTCTGCTTTTGCTTCTGCTCGATTATTCGTGAAACGTGTTCCGGTGAGAAAAGCTCCGTTGTTTGCCCTTTCCATTTGCGATAAAAGCCGATACAACTCGCCGATTGTTTCGGCTCTTTTACTATGCAATTGAGAGAACACAATAAGGCCTTTTTCTAAATCTTTTTTAAGAAAATGACCTGCCAATATTAGAAGTAGTGAAAGGGGTAGCCCAAATCCAATTCCTTTTAAAGCGTTTTCAAAAATTGTAATTAAGTCCATATTTTTCCTCGTTCCACCGCTCCCGCGTGGGAACGTCTTCCCCGACGCTCTGCGTCGACTCCGCCGATTTACGCTCTGAACAAGGGAGCATGCTCCCTCGTTCAAAATAAAAAAGTAAAAAATTATCGAAAGTCAAGAGTAAAATTGATTTCGATAAAAAAATCTTTCTCGCACCCGCTCCCCGTGGATTCCGGCTCGGTGGCCGGAATGACAACGCGGGCGGGCGTAAAACCCGCCCCTACGGCAAATCCTCGTTTTCAATTTGTAGGGGCGCGGTTTCCGCGCCCGTTTTATGCGGGTCGGGAGACCCGACCCCTACGCGATGACCCACAACAGCGCGGTCGGCGAAATCCGTTTTTCGATATGCGAACGAGGAAAATTTTAAAAAATGACTTGACATCAAAAAACATACGCTTATTTTAATTGTAGCTTATCTGCCACGTGTAGAAAAAGTATCGGCGTCGTCCTTCGGGGCGGCGCTTGCCTTTATAGAATTCCAATACTCAACCCGTTCCTTTTCCAGCTTCTTTCTTCTTGGCTCGTTCCTGATGGGATAAGCCGTTATTAACAAGAAATAATCACCTCTATCCTCGATAACAACTAAATAGTCGCATTCCCAAAGCCACAACAAAATACGTGTTTTCCCTCGTCTTTCGTTTTTCCAAAATCTAATCGCATCATCGGGATAATTATCGATAATCGGCCGAGGCCATGGAACCCTTTCGCAACGCCGGAAATTAGGTGACCGGTCCGCTTCGATATCTCCCTCTTGAATAAGATGCCAGAACGAACTTTCTTTGCATCTCAGTAAAGGATACTTTTTTACTCCAACCCTCATACCGATAAAGAGGGGTATCGAATCGATGAAATCTGCTTTGAACACTTTATATATCGCTTCCAGATATTCCTCCCAATTGCCTCCATATTCTTCGAGACAGATCATATCAGGTAGCCAATCAGGATAACACATTGTCTTCGGCCTCCGTGGCTCGCCAAGCAAGCAAATTGAACTTCTTCTCCGCGAGAATAGTCGAATTAGTTAAAGAATATCCTGTCAAACGCTTTATCTCACCGACAAGTTTGAGTTTGGCCGGACTCGTTCTAATATCCCGATTGGCATATGAAACCGCGCCGGTAAGCAAATCCGCCAATTGAATTAACTCTACCTCGTGCGAATGGACTATCTGAATGCGCTCGAAAATACTCGAACTGTAATCCCCAAATTTATGGGTTAGAGCATTCCAGAGTGTCGCAACCTTCTTGCCGCCGCGAGTATCTTTATAATCGAGATAAATCCTGTAAGTGCTGTCCTCCAAGATTATCTGCTTGAGCATTCCATAATACATCTTGTAATACCAATCGTCGTGGGTCTGTCCGAAATCGTCATGGCGCAATTTACTCTTATCGGGTGCGATTATTGCGCGATAATGAAGAGAATATTCCTTAAAAAAATAGTCTATCAATGCCAGATAGAAATCGATTTTTGCCGGTGATACTTTATTCCACTTTATCTCGAAGTCTTTTGGTAATCCATGTTCTACTTGAATTTCCCTGATTCGCTCGAAAATCCTTCTCGTCTCGCTTGCCGGGCACCAAACCGCGCCAATCACACCGACCGAAACTCCATCGTTTTCAAGATGGCAGCTTTCATCGCAGTATATGTTAATATTCATAATTCCTCACTTATAGCGATTCCCAATCTTTTCTTTGGAAATTCTATTTTTGGATAACCCTGTTCTCGATTGCGCGGGACAGTGTCGATTTGTCCGCGAACTCGAGTGCGCCGCCAACCGGCAGTCCTCTGGCGATACGGGTTACACTGATGCCGAGCGGCCGGATCAATCTGGCGAGATACATCGAGGTAGTATCACCCTCTGTTGTGGGATTTGTGGCGACAATTATTTCCTCGATGCCTTCCGGCTCGAGCCTTTCGATAAGCGCGTGAACTGTCAAATCTTCCGGCCCTATCCCGGACAGCGGGTCGATCACTCCGCCCAGAACATGATACATCCCCCTGTAGCTGCCGGTCGATTCGATAGCCAGAAGATCGGACATCTCCTCGACCACGCAAATCGTTTTTTTATCCCGTCCGGGATCGGAGCAAATATCGCAGGGGTCGTGCTCGCAAAGGGAGTGGCAAATAGTGCAAAAACGGATATTGTCCGCGAGGCCCCGCAAGGCATCCGCGAGGGCATAGGAGTCCTCTTTGGATTTGTGAAGGAGGTGAAAAGCGATCCTTCGTGCGCTTCTGGGGCCTATCCCCGGAAGCCGGGACAGCTCGTCGATAAGGTTTTCGAGGGGCTTTGGTATTGAGGACATGAGAATTCTACCGTTTTTAGGTTAATAAATTAAGGTTGTTGAATGATTGAAGAATAAGGCAAAAGTGCCCCACCGCACCAGCCTTCTGGATTCCGGGTCAAGCCTGGAATTATAATGTAGGGATTGCACGAGTTTTGACATTTCTTCGGTGGGGTGGCGCGTAACCCTATTACCTTTGACCTAATATCTTCTGACATTTGAGCTTTGACATTTGGATTTTTTAATTCGCGATCTCGAATTACTCGACTATAATATGCGGCGTGATGTAAATCACCAATTCTTTCTCGGTGTTGCTCTTGCTGTCGTATCGGAACAGCCGTCCTATGACCGGTATATCTTTCAGGACCGGCACTCCCGTCATCTGCTTGTCCTTGTCGAAAGTCGTGATACCGCCCACCACGAGGGAGCCGTGGTTGTCCACGATACAATTTGTCTGGGCTATCCTCTCGGTAATAATATATTCCCCGCTGGCTCCGGGCGCGTAATCGTTTTTGGATATTTTAACCTCCAATGCAATTCGGTCCTCGCTCGTAACATGCGGCGTAACAATCAGTTCTACTCCGGCGTTATAGTATGTTGTAACAGGATTACCGGCCTCATCCCAGATCGTAACCGGGATTTGGTCGCCGGACTTGAGTGTGGCTTCTTGATTGTCCAGAGTTACGATCTCCGGATTGTCCACGACCTCGCCCATATTATCGGAGGTCATCGCGTTGATCTGGGCCTGGATGTTATAATCGCCGGACACGATACCCCATCGGAACTCGCCGATATTCGCCGCCTGATTGGCGTTAACGCCGATGCTGGAATATTGATCGCCGGGCTGTATCCCCGTTCCCGAGGCTCCCCAGCTCACTCCGAGCTGCTCGACAAAGTTCTTATCCATGCTGATTATTTTCGCGGAAACCCGGATCTGCGGCGTTTCCATATCGAGGATAAGCGCGAGGCTGTCGATTTTCGGGAAGGATTCGCGGATATCTTTTATTATCAACGAATTTGTCCGCGAATCTACAATAATCTCTCCCCTTTCGGTCATCGCCTGGCGCATAATATCGACCATAGCGCTCGCGTCGGCATAGTTGAGAGATACGATCTTTGTTTCCAGAGGGAGCAAGGCCTGTTGCTGTGTCTCATAATTTCGCGCATCGGTTATCTTTTTTCGGTAAGTTGACAATTTTTGTATTCGATATGTGTTGCCCTCCTTTGTTACAACAAGATCGAAGGTATTGAGGACACTCGTCAATCCGGTTTCCCAGGTAATATTGTTCAGTTTCAGGTCCACCTCGCCGCCGACTTCGGGATCGATAACGAAATTCACTTCCCCTCTTTCAGCGAAAAAATGAAGAACCGCCGAGAGTTGCGCCTTCTGGAAAACAACTTTTGAGAAAACTATATCCGAGTTCGGCGTAATATCTTTTGGAGACACCAAAAGCGGTTCTGACTCCAATGTAGTGGGAGTAGTTGCAAATTCCTGACCGATCGAAGGAAAAATCGGAAGGCAGGATAATAATATAATGATCTTCAATATTTTCATTTGCCCAAAGCCTCCTTTGGAAGTTCGAGAGTTATCGGTCTCGTTACCCCAAATTCCATAATATCGAACCTGACTGTGGAATCGGTTACAACGCCGACATTACCGTCGATCACACTATCGCCTTCTCCCAAAATATATCCCCAGCCGTTTCTGTCCTGCAGGACGCCAAGAAACTCCTCTGTCTGATCTTTCACAATACCGACTAATATCATGCCCTCCACTGCCGGAATGGCCTCTTCGCCGAATCGCTGTTCCTGATGTGGTTCCGCGGTAACAAAGGGGTCGCGGAACTCCCTGCCGTTATACTCGACAAGCGGTCGAATGAAAGTTGTTCTGCTGCCGGTCGAGTCGTCGAGGCTGACGATGTCCACCAGACTATCGGGCAAATCCGTCACTGCTGCGGTCTTTTCGGAAGTATCGACTGTTTCCGCCTTCGCCGTTTCAACAGTTTCGAGTTCAGGTTCGATAATTTTATCCGGGGTTTGCATCCCGATAGACCATGTCTCGAATTCGGGATATCCGGGTGTCGGGATAATAACCTTCCCGCTGCGCGGGCCGTTTTCGACAATAACTTCGCCCACAGGCTCGGCGAGGACAAGAACTATTCGTGTTATCGGCTCCGGCTTCGCCTGAAATTGCGCCGTGCGAACCTCGACAACGATACCCGGAGGAAGCGCGGGCAATTCCCCCGCTTTTAGCCTGTGCACACCGCCGAGAAGGTCGATAATCAATCTGTCGGGCTTTGTCAATTCTAATGTCTTGATCCTTGTTGGGCCGGAGGTTATCGCTTTGGCGACCGTATTATCTCCCTCGCGGAATAGGGAAAGCCCCGTAACGTCATAGTCGGCCCGGCAAAGGGCCGCTGTTATCAGAATAAGAAATGTCCAAAAAACCGTTTTCATCGTCCTCTTTCGCACGATCTTCATAAGTTTTAGCGACCGACCGGCGGAACCGGAGGTTTTAGTCCGGGTCCGAGTCCGGGTCCGGGTTTGCTTTCTTCCGGGACAATATCGGCATCCCCGAGCGCCTCGGTGGGCCGTTCGAGCCTTTCGCTGACCGCAAGATGATATGAAGTAATGGTCAACATAGTCGATACGTCGGTTACCTTCGATTTCTTCATCTGGATATTTTTCGCCGTCGCAATAAAGGGCAAATTCGCAACGTCGCACAGGAATGCTCCCATATCGTGGTAGTTGCCCAGAAGCTCGAGGCGGTAAGGGTCTGCGGTGAAAAATTCCCTAACTTCCGAGGGGTCCAGATCGACACGCAATATCTTCACATTTTTCTCTCGCGCGGAGAAATTGAGCTTGTTAAGAAAATCGGGGACATTTCTATCCACAGGCAGAAGTTCCTCCAGCAGTTTGTATTTTACAAAAGCCTCATCGAGTTCCGCCTCGATTTCCGCCAGCTTTCCGGCCTGAAGCTTGGCGGATTGGAGCGTCAGGTTGAGTTGTTCTAACTTCTGCCTTTTCCCATCGATAGCTTCTTTGTTCGGGGAGAAAATCTGGGTGAACCATACGGCGATAATTATTACCAACAGAATAACGCCGCCGATAACCTTCTGAACCCTAGGGTCCTTTATGCTTATATCGGACATTGTCATATTATCTTCCCAGCCCCTGCATGGATTCTCTTGCCCTGTCCTTGTCCAGTTCGAGGGCATCGCGGCCCCTGGCGACGAGACCCAATCTCGCCCTTTTGCCTTTAGGCCCTTCCGTTTCCTCCGGCTTCTCTATTGGCATAATAAATTCTCCGGCGTATTCGCCCGCCGACAGGAATACGATATTGGCGGACATCTCGAAATGATATATGGGAACTGTGGATTTCCCGGCCTCGTCGCGGACAAAATTGAGCCTTATCTGGTCGAAATACTCCGATTGGATCAGGCCAACAATGAGATTGGCGACACCCTTCAGGTTATAGCTCTTTCCCGTGATAGTCGCGATCCTCTCGATCTCCCGGAACTCCTCCACCCACACAAATTCCGGTATAAGCTGGCTGAAATTTTCGAGAAGTTTAACCGCGAGCGGGCGCTGAATATCGAGTTCCTGGATCGCCGTCATCCGTCTTCTAATTTTATCCCGGAGCGCGCGCGCTTCCTCGACCTTCTTGATAAGTTGATTGTATTTTTGGATTTCCGCCTCGACCATAGCGATCTCGTCGTCGAGACGACTGATCTCGATCTGCTGGCGTGTAGTCTGAACCCACAGAACAATGCCAACCAAAATTATCGCCGCAAGAACATAGAGAAGATACTTGTCGAAGAAGGGCACCTTCTTCTTTTTCCTAAGTTCCTTCGGTAATAGGTTGACCTTTATCATCGTTTATGCCCTCAATGCCAGACCCACGGCAACCGTGTAAAGCGGCGCGATACTCGCCGGGTCGATGCCCGTAAAAACTCCCTCCCCGGGCTGAAGAGCCGTGAAGGGGTTGATTATTTCAACCGGAATGGAGATCCCCGAGGAAAGCGCGTCGGGAAGACTATTTATTAATGCGCCGCCGCCGGATAAGTATATCTTGTCCACTTTCCGCCCGCCGGTTACATTCTCGATATAGCTGAATGCGACGTCGAGCCCGAGCTTAAGCTCCTCGACCGATACCGCGATGGCCGCCTTATAAGGCCCCTTGTCCTCCATGGGCAATTCGCCCTTTATAAGGTCGTTCAGGTCGTCGGCGGACAGCTTTAATTCCGTTTGAAGAGTGTTCCAGACGGCCTTTGCGCCGCTCGATACATCCCTGACCGTGTAGTAAGCGCCGTCGATTATAAATGTGAGATTGGTCAATGTGTGGCCGATATTGGCCAGCACAATCGTTCCCTCTTGCGGGATTGTATAATTGAACTCGAAACAGTTGAAGTTCGCGAAGAAATCGATATCCATCAATATCGGGTCGAGTCCGGCGTCGCGGACGACGTTGAAATAGTCCTCCACCAATTCCCTGCGAACGGCCACAAGTATTACATCCTCTTTTTTACCGGATTCGATTTTGCCGAGCGAGTCGAAATCGACGACGATGCCGGATGTTCCGGTCGGGATACGCTGTTCCGCTTCCATCATGACCGCGTCCACAAGCTTGACTTTCTTGCCCGAGACGTTGACCTGTATTCTGTCCGTGAAAACTTTGTGTCCCGCAAGGTTCACAACGACATCGACCGCTTCCGGCGCGACCTCTTCGACGAGCGTTTGCAGTGTATATATCAAGCCCTCGCGGTCCTTGATATCCTTCTCGACAATTGCGCCGCCCGGAAGTTCTTTCGACCCGAAAGCGAGGAGACTGCGCTTGCCTTCAACAAGGGGACTCAGCTTGACAAGTTTTATACAAAAAGTGCCAATATCGAGTCCGTAAGCGGCCTCTTCTTTTTTTCCGATAAGCTTTGAAATTCCTCCGGGAGTCATCGTGCATACCTCGAAGTTTCTAACTTACGTTATAGCTTGTATATAGTATAGGTAACCTAAAGATAATTGTCAAGAGATAATTTTATTTTCTTAACAAGTATAGTTCTCTTGTAATTTTCTTAGTAATTTTCGCTTTCTTAATATTTATTTCGCATTCCTTTCAACAAAATAAGGTAATATCTTTTTTTGAATATTCAAGAGAAATATTAGATGTCGAAGCTTAAATGTAAAATCCGCGCAATCTCATGTTGTCATTCCGGGCTCGACCCGGAATCCAGTAGGTGTGGCGTGGGGGGCGCTTTTACCTTTTACCCTTTACCCTTTACCTTCTTCAACCATTTGGATTTTGAGCATTCGTTTTCGAAATGCCGGACTCGAGAAGTATGCTCCATCTTGCGCCGCGGTCGGAAACGGTGATTTCATTCGATCCTGTCTTATGCAGAATATAGAGGAATATCGCCGCGCCCGAAAGTAGAATATCCGCGCGCGCCGGCGCAAAAGGGATAAGGGCCGCTATTTTTCCCACAGGCATATCCGCGAGAGTCTCGAATGTCTCCGTCAGAAAATTCACCGTTAGAACCGTGCCGTGAACTTTTTCCGGGATATATTTATCGAGGCCGTTTTTGAACGCCGCGAGAGTGGTTATTGTGCCGCCCACTCCGACCATCTCGACCCCCTGCGGAAAAAAGGAAATTCCGTCGAATGCTCCCTCTATCACACTGCTAAGACGCTTTCGTGCGCGGTCGGTTAACGGCGGAACCGCGCCGCATTCCTCCTCGAGAACAACCGCTCCAATCGGAAAGCTCCGCCAGCGTTCGGGCGTAGTTTTCCCATAAACGAGTTCCGTGCTTCCTCCACCAACGTCCACAATAAGGCGCGCCACACCGGCTTCTAAACCGGAGACCGCGCCGAAAAACGCGTATTTTGCCTCCTCCTCCGGCGAAAGAATCCGCACCCTTTTGCCGAGTAATTTTCCCATTTCCCCGGCGATTTTATCGCCATTGGTCGCCCGGCGAAAGATTTCCGTACCGAACGGGACGATCTCCGCCGCCCCTGCGGCTCGCGCCTTTTCGACTATTCTCGAAAGGGACGAGAGCGCCCTTTTCGTCGCCCTTTCCGAAATGAGACCGGTCTCGTGAAACCCCTCTCCGAGTCTCGGCTCTTCGATACAATTGGAAACCTCGACAGGAGGGCGACCCTCCGCAATTTCAACTACGAGAAGCAGAATGGAGTTTGTGCCGATGTCGATAGATGCAATCTTCATAAGAGAAGTGGCTGTTAGTTTTTAAATACTATTGTCCCAAAAACTTGGATAACTGTGTATCTCATGGTAAATCAAAAATCAAAAAGAAAATAAAACCATCGTATTCATAAAAATATGCATTTAACTGCTTATAAACTAATTAGTTGTCGCTGTTTTAGCAACCATGTTTTGACTATTATGCCGATATTTGATATCTGGATTCAATGGGTTTGAAAATCTGAGTTTATTGGGACAGTAGTGATTTTAAATTCAAACCCTAACTGTATCTTGCGGTTTGCCGGCCTGAAATCTTTTTATTAAAAAAGCGATAAAGACAAAAAGCGCGAATGCTGTCGCGCTTCCCAGGATGTCCGCAACCCAATCGAGAATATCCATCTGTCTCGCCGGGACAAAGAACTGAACTATCTCTATCAGCGCGCCGAATGCGATGGGAATTATCAGCATCCTGACACCAGCCCTTTTTGGCAGGCGCGGTATCGCCATGAGAAAAGAAAGGAGTGCAAATGCCGCAAGATGAAGGACTTTATCGTAGAGCGGAAAGGGCATCTCCTTGTCGGGCATGGGAGTAACTGAAAGATACAGTATAATAACCGCCCACAGGATCGAAGGGACGAGCAGAATTATTTTCCATTTTCTATATTTTATCATTGCTTTTCCGCCTAAAGTGGGGTTTGAGAAATTACATCTCAAGTTATCTCAAGTAATCGGATAAAGAACCGTTTCAAAATTAGCAATGCTAAATTAAAATGTCAAAGCCATACATGTCAAACCAAATCCAAAGGAAAAATGTCAAAACTCCCTTCTCTTCCCTACTATTTTCACGGATGAACAGACCATTTCCACGGAAGAACCGACCGTAAAAACGCCTGTGGATGCGCTCCGTCGGTGCGTGGAAGCGGTTCGTTCGCCCGTGGATGCACTCCGTTGACGCGTGAAAATGGTTCGTCGATACGTGGATGCACTCCGTTGACGCGTGAAAATGGTTCGTCGATGCGTGGATGCGCTCCGTCGGTGCGTGGAAATGGTCCGTCCGCGCGTGAATGCACTCCGCAGAGGTTGCGAAAGGCCTCGGGATGTTATTTAACTTGTTAAAGAACAAGGAATTAAGGGTTAATGGTGCAAACCCGTCTATTTTAAATCCATAGGGGTTTGACGGCGGCAAACCCGTTTTGAAATTCACGTCAATCCCACGACGGGCGCGCCACCGTCGCGCCCCTACGGAACAATCATCATTTTCTTTTGCCTAATACCTACTACCTTTTACCTAAAATCTTCTTCAGGAACCGCCCGGTATGGCTTCCCTTGCGTTTCGCT
>DAOWNU010000410.1 GCA_030642425.1 bacterium
GTGACCGTCACAAGCGCGACATTGCCGCTGTCCGTTGGGAGAATCTCGATATCGGCCTCGCCGATAATATCCGTGCCCCTTAGCCGCCTTTTCGCCTCCTCGATAACCTCCAAAGTCAGGCTGTCCCCCTCTTCGAAAGAGAGAAAACGTTTCACCGTGGCGGGCTTCGACTCGATATGAAGAGCGTTGGCGACACCGTAGGCCCAGCGGTAATCGTATGGCCCCCAATAATCTCCCCATCTCTCGAACGGCGGCAGCGTTGTTACGTGGATATGCTCGACCGTTTGCGCGCAGGCGGCGGCAAGGATAATCAACAGTATAATTGCGTATGCTTTATTCAACCGGGGGAAGGTCTTCGAGTGTAAAACCGCCCTCTTCGTCGAGACCGAGTTTCTTCAGTTCGCCCTGTATTTCGGTGAGTTTTTTATAGCACCAGGACGCCGTTTCACGGGCTTTCTTATATACTTCGACCGATTCCTGAAGCGGCAGGCCGCCGGATTCCAATTCCCTCACGAGCTTCTCCAGTTCGGCCATGGCGGTTTCGAAATTCTCCGGCTCGGGGATATTGCTTACCGCCCGCTCCGCATCGGTTCGTTCTACGCCTTTTGCGTTTTCTCCAAAGAGATTGTCCATCTAACTCCAATTAGTTATTTTAAAATTTGTTCCAATGTTTTTCGTGAACTGCATCGGCAAAACGCGCCTGAGTTCTTCTAAGGAGGTTTCCCCCTTCTCGAGCAATTTCAGGCCGCTATCCCATAGAGAGCTGTATCCCGCCTCCCTGACTATATTGTCGAGCTTATCGGAATATGCGCCGCCTTTCATCAACTCGGCCCGAATAATATCTCCGGGTATCACCTCGAAAATCCCGATCCTGCCGGAATATCCACCCGAACAGAGATTGCACCCGACAGCCTTATATGCTTTTTGCCTTCGTTTGCCTATCTTTATCCTAATCGCCTTCTTACATTCCTTGCACAATCTTCGGATAAGCCGCTGGGAGATAATAAGCTCTATCGTGTCGGCGAGAAGATACGGCTCTATTCCAATATCTATAAGCCGGATAGGACAGCCGACCGCAGTTCTCGTGTGAAGCGTGCTCAGCACGAGGTGTCCGGTCAATCCCGCCCGAATACAGATTTCGGCGGTTTCGCGGTCCCTGATCTCGCCGACAAGAATAACATCGGGATCGTGCCGCAAAATCGAGCGAAGGCAGTTCGCAAAATCGAAACCGATACTGGGCTTGACAGACATCTGGTTGATCATGGGGAAACGGTATTCGACCGGATCTTCGACAGTAATGATCTTTACACCAACTTTGTTTATCTCCTGTAAAATCGAATAAAGGGTTGTGGATTTCCCGCTGCCGGTTGGGCCGGAACTAATTATCAGCCCCGAAGTGTCGTTCGAGGCCGAATTGATCAGTTCGAGTTCTTTGGGTGAAAGCCCGAGGGATTCGAGATCGAATTTGCTCGTGTCCTGAACGAGGATTCGGATCGCGGCATTTTCCCCCTCCAACATCGGGATTGTCGAAACGCGAAGGTCGATATGCCTTCCCTCGTATTCGATCTTGAAACTGCCGTCCAGAGGCAATCTCCGCTCTGTCAAATCGAGGTTCGAAAGGACTTTTATTCGGGCAACCATCCCCGAATGCTGGTTGAAAGGAAACTCGAAAGCCTCGAACAACACGCCGTCTATTCGGAATCGCACACGGCTGACAGCGCCGTCCAGTTCGATATGAATATCGGAAGCCCCTCTGCGGATACCCTCGATCAGCAGCATGTTGACAGATTTAACATTGAGAGCGGTCTTGGATTCATAGCGCAGTTTCTGCTCGGAAAGCAGGGCCTCCTCCGAGATAACGAGTTCGTCGTCGAGATATTGAAGAATCGACTCCGAAGTTATATTCTTTTCCGTGTAAAATTCCTCGATAGCCTTTCGGATCTGTTTTCGGTTTGCGATAACGGGGATAACTCTCATCCCAGCGGTAAAATTCAAAAGCTCGATAGCGATAGAATTAAGCGGGTCGTCCATCGCCACAATAAGGTTGACGCCTTCTCTTCTCACCGGCATAAGCTCATATTTGCGCGCGACCTGCTCCGGAATTATCTTAATAACTTTAGGGTCGATATCCTTTATCCGCAGCGAGATATGTGGCAGGTTTATCTGCTCGGAGATCGCACGGTTTATCTCGTCTTCCGTGGCATACCCCAGCTTGACAAGCATCCGCCCCAGCCTGTCGCCCGAAATTTTCTGTTTTTCCAGGGCTTTGTTAAGCTGTTCGGTCGTTATTACGTCGTTGTCGATAAGAATTTGTCCAACATGCTTTTTTGCCATCGATTTCTCCCGGATGGGTGTTCTTAAATAAATAAAGGATTAAAAGCCAATAATCAAGCACATTCTTTGAAAGGAACATCATCTTAATATTTAACAGGTCGAGCGTCTCGCTCGTCGGGGGAATTTGCGGCGGGACGCCGCGTCTATTATATTGGGATTTTCTCGTTACTCCGCTCTGCGGTGTAACGTAAAGGGCGA
>DAOWNU010000108.1 GCA_030642425.1 bacterium
CCGGCAGCATAAAGAATCTGCGGCAAATGCAAAAGAGCAAAGCATCGTCAAAATGCCGAGAATGATTATTGCCCTCTTAAATTTCATTTTTCCCCCATGGAATAAATCTTCTTCACCTTTAATAATAAGAAATAAGAAGAGTGAAGTCAAGCGGCGACCGATGCCAAAATGACAACTCTGAAACCCATATCACAAAATAAAACACGGACCGATGCGGAAAATCAAAATGGCGGAGTGAATATTTTCTTAAACGACAAAATGATAACATAGATGGCTGCGATTTGGCATTGCGATTGCAATTTAAAAAGCGGACGGCAAAAACGCGAAGGAACAAAGAGAATGAAAATTCTAATTGCAGAAGACGACAGGATGGCCGCGGAAACTTTGGAAGAATATCTCGAAAGCCACGGCTTCGATTGCACTGTCGAAAGCGACGGCGACGGTGTTAGGAAAAATTGCCCTTCGGATTACAATGCAGTCATTCTCGATATCAATCTTCACGGCGGGCCGAGCGGCCTCGAGCTTCTGCCGGAGATTAAGAGAGACAACCCGGATATTCTGGCGATGGTTATCACCGGCGAGAGTATTTCTGAGGCCAGAGTGAAGAGCTTTCGACTCGGCGCGGATTTCTTTTTCCCAAAGCCGTTGAACTTGAGCCTGTTGCTCGCCCAGCTCGAATTGGCCTCCGGGGAAATGAAATGGGATTAGTTTTGACTGCGGAATATTGTGTCGCGGTGGATGTGGAATAGTTCCTGCTTATTTCAGATGCTGTTCTTTTGACTATCGGGGTTTCTTGCCGTTATAAGGAGTTTCCCTCCTACTTCTCCTTGGCGAGACCCCGATAGACCGGGAAGGATCGCAACGAACCGTAATTAACAAGGCGGATCGCGAATGCGGCGGATGCGGTTTGGCTTTAAAAACCGGGGCGTTCGGTCCTCCCGGCCTTTGTATGCGTGGGTCGCGCGTTTTTTGTGATATAAAGATTATTGTGAAAACAAAAGCTTCTGGAGGATAATAAAGTGCTGATTTTTCTGATAATGTTGATCGCGAGTCCGTTGTTCGCGCAGGGCGATTCTCTCCCGGACAGCGTTATCGCGGCGCCGGAATGGGGCAATATCGAGATCGAGAGCGAGATATCGAAAGACTCGCTGCCGCAAAACGACACGTTGCAATTTACGGTTCGCCTGAGGATTATCGGCGATCCCGACGATTATTCAATTGCCGAGCCGGGCAATCCGCCGGTGTCGAATCTCAAGTTGATAGGAACTTCGCAGGCAAACCGCACCGAGACGAAGGGCGGAGGCATCGTCCTCATTAAGGAATATAAATATTCCTATATGCCGGTGACTATCGGCATGGCCTATATCAATCCCCTGCGGGTGCAGTATATCTATATCCCCAACGGCGCGAGCCGTGTTTTGGGCAGCGGCCGCATGGAGATCGAGGTTACGGAGGCGATAATCCCGAAAAAGCCGGTCAAATTATTGCACGTGGCTATTGTCGCGGTCGTTCTTCTGATTGCCGCCGCCGCGGTTTTTGTGATTATAAACAAGAAGCGGAAAAAGGGCCTCGAAGTTGTGGAGGTCGTCCTTCCGCCGGAAGAGGACGCCCGTGAGGCGCTGCGGGATGCGAAGAAATCCACGGGCGATAATCCCGATAAATATATCGGCGAGATGGCAGGAATACTCGTCGAATATGTCTCGAAACGCTACGCTATCGACGCGCGTTCGATGTCCGACGAACAGCTTCTAACCGCGCTGGAAATGAAGGGTGTCGCGGGAACCGTGATAAGCCACCTGAAAAACTCACTGATTATCAGCGATCAGGTGCGTTTTGCGGCACACAGCGCAAATCCCGGCGACGCCGACATGGTCGAACTGGGTCTGGAATCGCTCCTGTCCTACGGCGAACATTTCGGCGATCCGGGAAAAGAAGAAACATCGATTGAGGGGTAAATCTCAAATGACAAAGCTCAAACGTCTAAACCCGCGCAATCTCATATTGTCATTCCGGGCTTGTCCCGGAATCCAGAGGGGCGGCGCGGAAAAAGCATTCGTCGGCATTGCCGACCAATCCGTCGGTATTACCGACCAATTTGACATTTATTCGATATTAAACAATCATCCGAAGAAATCACGATCCTCGAAGGGAGGATAAAATGAACGAAGAAATCCAAAAACTCAACGAACTTATCCAGGCGGAATCGAAGTTTGTCGAGGATATTCGAAGCGAGATGGCCAAGGTGATAGTCGGGCAGAAATATCTGATAGACCGGCTTCTGCTGGGGCTTCTCGCCGACGGCCATATCCTTCTCGAGGGCGTGCCCGGACTGGCGAAAACGCTCGCGGTAAGCACGCTCGCAAACACTATCGACGCCGGATTCCAGCGGATACAGTTCACGCCCGATCTGCTCCCGGCGGACCTCGTCGGCACACTCATTTTTAACCAGCAGAACGGCAGCTTCTTCACGAAAAAGGGGCCGGTCTTCTCGAATATCATCCTCGCGGACGAGATCAACCGCGCGCCGGCGAAAGTTCAATCGGCGCTTCTCGAGTCGATGCAGGAGCGGCAGGTGACTATCGGCGAGGAAACGTTCCCGCTGCCGAAACCTTTCATGGTGATGGCGACTCAGAACCCTATCGAACAACAGGGAACCTATCCGCTGCCGGAGGCGCAGATCGACCGGTTCATGCTCAAGACGGTCGTAACCTATCCGAAAAAAGAGGAAGAACGCGATATTATGCGGCTCCACGGGAAGATAGAGGCACCGGTCGCAAACAAGGTCGCCACGCCGGAGCAGATAATGAAAGCGAGAGCGGTCGTCCGCGAAATATATGTCGATGAAAAGATCGAGACATATATTCTCGATCTGGTTTTCGCCAGCCGCAATCCCGAACAGTATGGCCTCGAAGAACTCTCGGAGCTTATCCAATACGGCGCGAGCCCGAGGGCGACTCTCTACCTGCGAACATGCGGCCAGGCCCACGCATTCCTGAACCACCGGGGCTATGTTACGCCCGAAGATATTAGATCGATAGCGATGGACATCCTCCGCCACAGGATAATAATCACATACGAGGCGGAAGCGGAGGAGATCGCCTCCGAGGACGTTGTGAGAAAGATACTCGGCGCGGTCGAAGTGCCGTAAGCCGAAGAAATAACGAACGGTAAGGACAAAATTGCCCTTTTTACAGGAAATGAACCCATTTATACCGCCCGATGGGCCGGAGCATTTCGCCCCTTCCGTCGATGAGCGGTTTCCGGCGCGTATCAAAACACCGGCCCTGGTGCAGATTTATGTCTTCCTCGCGGCAGCGCTGGTTATTATCGATATTTTCGCCCACTATTTTATCCCTAATCAATACCACGGCTGGGCGATGCTCATTTCCGCAATCGGGGTTATTCTTCTGGTCAGTTTCGGCATATTCGCGCTTAATCGCGTCTATGCTCAGGCCGGGCGTCTCAAGGAATTGATCAATATCGACAACCCGACCGGACTTTACAGCTCGGTGTTTCTGATGGAGGAACTCGACCGCCTTATCGAGGAGGGAACGAAAAGTCTGGTGATTATCTTTCTCGATCTCGACGAGCTAAAATGTTACAACGATAAATACGGCCATCGCGCCGGGGACAAGCTGATCCGCGGCTCCGCGGAGGCGCTCGCCGAAGCGATAGTGGGGCACGGCGTCGGGTTCCGCTACGGTGGCGACGAGTTCGTCGCGATACTCCCCGATATTTCTATCGATACGGCGCTCAGGCTGGCCAAGCTGGTGAAGGCGAATTTCGGCGAGAGGAAGATATCGGCCTCGATAGGATTGTATGCGTGGAAACCGGGGATGACTTCCGACGATCTGCTATTCGAGGCGGACAAATCTATGTATGCCGCCAAGCACGCGGGGAAAAACCGGATATTTTTCGGCGGCGAGGAACTCTCCGGCACCGCCGAGGCGATTCAGGAAGAAATATTGTGAGAATGTATAATGAAGAATGAGGATTTCTCTCGATTTAATTCTCTCGTTACTCCGCTCTGCGGTGTAACGTTTTGGGCGACGCTCCGCGTCGAGGGGTCGGGAGGAGGAAGGACAATAATCATCACAGCAAGGAATAATTTTAATCTTTGATTTGTAATTTTGATATTTGATGTTTCATATTTAATATCTATCCAACAAGGAACAAACATGTTAGAAAAAATCGTAGCGCTCGCAATTTTAATTCTCTCGATACTCACCGTCCAACCCATGCTTGCCGCGGAGGACGTTACCGAAAGCACGCCGGCCCGAATCGCCCCGGCAATCGGAATATCGAGCACTCCGCTCTCGGTCGGCTACCGGATGTCCCTTAGCGACCATTACAGTATCGACCTGCTCCTTCACGTGCCAATATATGTAAGCTCGTCCGTGGACGGCGGCGAAGAGCTTTCCGGCTTCGAGTTCGGCGGCCTTATCGGATATTATATCCCGCTTCGACTGGAGGAAAACGTGGCGTTCGTGATCCGCCCGCAGGTGGATTTTGCCTATCTTATGCAGAGCGGCGAGTTGGGTTCGGGCGACGATATCGACCGAAATGTCCTAAAAATTCGTCCGGGGGCGTTCGCCGGTATAGAGGTGTTTATGGAGGAGATCGGGATTCCCGATTTGAACGTCCAGCTCGGCGTAACGGTTGGCACGGAATACACATCTGAAAGCTATAGCGCGGCTTCGATCGATATCGAAAGCTCGAGTTTCAAAGGCCCGATTATCGACTCTTCCCCGTTCGGCGCGACTGTGGGTATTTGGTGGTATTTCTGAGTTAAGATTGCTGATTATTGCCGAAAAAACAGTAATGGAGTAAATAATTGGTTAATCCGGGTCATTTAAACAAAAAATCCAAATGTCAAAGCTCAAATGTCAAATCAAATCCAAAGCTCAAATGTCAAAAGGTAATGGGTCAAAGGTAGTAGGTAATAGGACAACACTCCACCCCGCCGAAGAAATGTCAAAACCTACTCTACATTCAACCTGTCATTCCGGCGGAAGCCGGAATCCAGAGGGGTGGAGCGGAGGGGAGCTATTACCTATTACCTATTTACCTTACTCATTTGATATTATTAAGGCTTGAAGCCATTTATCATAAGGTTCGCAAACAACCAGCGTAAAATGGACACGAAAGAAATAATAAAAAGGATTCGCAAACTCGATATTCGAACGAAAAGGCTCGTGAACGACATCTTTTCGGGAGAATACCATTCCGTGTTCAAGGGCAGGGGGATGGAGTTCTCCGAAGTCCGCGAATACGTTATCGGCGACGATATCCGAAATATCGATTGGAACGTTACCGCGCGCACCGGCTCGCCGCATATCAAGGTTTTCGAGGAGGAGCGCGAGCTGACAGTTATGCTTATGGTCGATGTTTCCAGTTCGGGCGAGTTCGGCACGGCCACCAGGATGAAACGCGAGATCGCGCTGGAGATATGCGCCCTGCTTGCGTTCTCGGCTATCGAGAACAACGATCTGGTTGGCCTTATCATGTTCACCGACCGGATAGAAAAGGTTGTTATGCCGAAAAAGGGACGCAGGCATGTCTTGAGGCTGCTTCGGGAACTGCTCTATTTCGAGCCGCAGGACACCGAAACCGACCTTGCTCTTCCGCTGGAATATCTGAACAGAATAACGAAGCGGAAGGCGATAGTATTTATGGTGAGCGATTTTATGGGCGCGGGTTACGATAAACCCATGACTATCGCGGCTCGCAAGCACGATCTGGTTCCTATCGTTATCACCGACCCGCGCGAGGAGGAGATGCCGAAAATCGGTCTTGTGGAGTTCGAGGACGCCGAGACCGGTTTAACGAAGTTAATCGACACCGCCGATCCGGCACTCCGGCAGGCGTTCGATCTAAACG
Organism: bacterium; assembly: GCA_030642425.1. Lineage (GTDB taxonomy): Bacteria > UBP14 > UBA6098 > UBA6098 > UBA6098 > DAOWNU01. The sequence goes on from DAOWNU010000108.1 coordinate 5,881, forward strand.
TGTCCGAGGCGAGTTTCAGGCGCGAGAAGATTTTCAAGCGGATAGGTCTCGACAGTATCACAATAAGGCTTGACAGGCCCTATATCGACGAGTTGACGGCGTTTTTCAAGAAGCGGGCCTCGAGATATTGATTTTTCAATATGAGAATGCAGATAATTGTTAACTTGAGATTATTAGAAAAAAATCCAAAGCTCAAAATCCAAATGTCAAATGAAGCTTAAAGCCCAAAATCCAAATGAAATCAAAAGACCAAAGCCCAAATGAGAAAAAATATGATTTAGAGGAGCGGACTGCTTTATTCGGCGAAGATGTTATCCTATTTGTGAAGAAACTCAAAAAAGATGAAGTAAATCTTCCGTTGATAAGCCAGATAGTTCGTTCCGCAACGAGTATTGGCGCGAATTATGTCGAAGCGGATGGGGCGGAATCGAAAAAGGATTTCCGCCACAAGATCGCGATCTGTAGAAAAGAAGCGAAAGAAACTAAACATTGGCTGAGAATGATCTCAGTTGCGAACCCGGATACGAAAGCGGAATGCCGCAAGCTTTGGAAGGAAGCACAAGAATTCACTTTAATATTCTCCGCAATCCTTTTAGGGAAGAAAAAATCAAAACTGGAAATAGACAGTGAAGGGGAGGGGTTTTGACATTTGAGCTTTGGATTTGATTTCGCCACCGGGCGTCCGGTGACATTTGAGCTTTGACATTTGAGTTTCTCCGTTGTGTCGATCTTTGTAAAATATGACTGAAATGGCAGAAAAGCCGTGGTTGAGCTATCGGGAGTGCTTTCGACTTCGTCTGGAG
>DAOWNU010000438.1 GCA_030642425.1 bacterium
CCCCCCGCCCCTTCCGCGCTGTCACGAAATTTGCTTAGGGCAAATTGCGCGCCAGCGCCCCGTGGGGCTGATATCGTGCTCAACGCTACCGAATTTTGTAATTTATTTAAAATTCTACTCCTACGGAGAGCATCAAATCGAAAACGTAACCGGTATATTTGCCGGGCATATTCATAAGCTCGTTATAGAGCCAAAAATCTTCGATTATCTCCTCGCCGAAATACTCGAGTTCGCCAGAAAAATCGAGAATAACGGGGCCGAATTTCGCCCCGAGGCCGAGAGTGAATGCCGGGTTGTCGTTAAAATCTGGAATGAAAAGGTTCTGGTATTCCGGCACCGGCGGGTGAGGTTCGAAGTAAATTCCGCAACGAAGCGCATAGTTTGCGAGCCGGTATTCCGCCCCAGCCGATATGCGCGTGCAGTCTTCCCAATCGAGCGTCATCGCGGTGAGAACGGAATCGGCTTCGCTCATTACGCGAATCGTGTCGATAACCGACCATCGCGTGTATTGGAAATCGGCGGCGATAGTCAGATTTTCCATCGGGTCGAACGCAATCCCGATACCGCCGATAAACGGACGCGGGAGACTCAATTTCGCTTTAACCGCCGGCGTTTTGACAACTCCGCCGCGAAGAACCGCTCCGGATGTCGCCGTGTTGAAATACTCGTTATAAAATTTGTAGATCGTCTCCTCGTAATCCCCCTCGTATTCTATATCGGTCTCCATTTTCACGCTCGCGCCGATACTGAGATGTTCGAAGGGCTTATATATAACGCCGATATTCGCGCCGAAGGAGATGCCGGACATCGTCCCCTCCTGAAATACCAAACCGGTATCGGTCTGCATTCGTGTCGAATCGGTTGTCGGCATTTTGAGATAAAAATTCGAGATATTAATGAGCGCCGCAACCCCGATCGAGAGTTTATCCGTAAAGCGATAGCTCGATGTCGGGCTTATCGTGTATGTCTCGATTCTACCCTCGAAATCTTTTATCGGCAAGGTTTCTGTCGCCGTCAATTCGTATTCGCTATCCGGGAGGAATGGGATTATCGCGCACCCGTTGATGGTAGCGATATAATCGAGGTCGTCATCTTTCATTATATTCCATGCGGTCCCGACTCCCATCGGGGCATAGACCCCCAGTCCTATCTTCAGCTTTTCGATTTTCGGGATGGAATATACTGCGAAAAGGTGCGCTGTAGGTATCGTTTTAATAAGCATCTGTTGCTCTTCAGAACGAATAACGTGGGCGATTTCAATCAATGTTTCCGCCGGTTCAAACGAGAAATCGTTCAAGATAAGTTGTCCGTTCACCTGAACCTCGCCTTTTTCCATGAAGGCTATACCTGCGGGATTCCAGAAGATGCCCGAGGGTTCGTCGGCGATAGCGCGATACGCCCCACCCATCGAGATGCCGCGCGCACCGATGCCGGGAAGATGCATTCCCGCGCCAAAAGCGAGATTACAGGAAAGAATGAACAGGGATAAAACGATGGTTTTTTTCATAATTCGATTGCCTTGTTAGAGTCGATGTATCGCAGATTATAAAGCCCACTTTGGGAAATGTCAAATTAACAGTGGTGGCGCTTGGCGACCCGCCAATCGCCCGGATGTCGGATTTGTCAGACACCTCTTCCCGCTGCGGCGCCGGACGACCATGCCCATTGAAAATTGTATCCGCCGAGTTGGCCGGTGACATCGACAACCTCGCCGATAAAATATAGTCCTTTAACCTTTTTCGATTCCAATGTTTTGGGCGAGAGTTCTGCGGTATCAACGCCTCCGAGCGTTACCTCCGCCTTCGAAAAACCCTCCGTGCCCGATGGGTAGAATTCCCACTTGTGGATTTTATCCGCAATATTTAAGAAATCCTTTTGGGAATATTGTTTCAATCGTCTCGATTTGAAAAAGGCGTTGCAGAATATCCCGGCAAATCGTTTTGGAAGCAGCGTCGAAAGGAAATTTTTCAGCTCGATTTTCCGCTTCGAGTTGAGTAAAAGCAAGTCGAACAGATTTTTATCCGGCAAGAAATTCAGCGAGATCGGCTCGCCGTTTTTCCAGTATGATGAAATTTGAAGAATTGCCGGACCGCTCAGGCCTTTATGTGTGAACAAGATATTTTCTCTGAACGCTATTTTGCCACATAAAACAATCGCATCGAGCGATACGCCGCTTAGGTCGGCG
>DAOWNU010000295.1 GCA_030642425.1 bacterium
ATAGCGGCGACATTGAAATCGCCGTCGAGGCCGGTCGCGGCGCCGAGACCGGTGCCCTCGATAGAAATATTCGCTCCGGCAAGCGGCTCGCCGGTTCGCATATCGATTATCTTTCCGGCGATAGAGCCGCCATCGGCGAACGCGGAAATACAAAGGACGAACAGCAGAATGAGGGCGAATGTGATTTTCATTTCCATTTCAATTTCGGGGAAGCGCGAACATTTCGGGTTTAGAATAATAAATTTAACTGACCGGTGCAATTAAAAAATAGAAAAAAACTTCCCTTCACCGACGTGGGATGGATGGAACATTTTTATTTGCTAATTTTGTTCGGTCGTTTCGGCTCCGCTCAACGACCGACATTCCGCCGCTCCCTGAGCGAAGTCGAAGGGAGCCTGCGAAGGGAACATCCTCCCTCTATAGTCTTTTCGCTTTTTACTCTTGACATTGACCCAACCCGCAAATATACTCTACAACAAATAGGCAAACTGTTCGAGAGGAGAAAAATGAAACCGGGAGCATATTTACTTATCAATGTCGCCACCGGAAGCGAAATTCAGGTGGCGGACGATCTGCGCAAGGTCGAAGAGGTCTCCGGCGTGCGAGTTGTTACGGGGCTTCACGACATTATCTGCTATGTCGAGGCCGAGGGCATCGAGGAGCTTAAGCGGGATATTATCGAGAAGATCCGCCGTGTGCCGGGAATTCAGCGAACAATTTCCTGTATTGCGCTGAATACATATTAAAGGAAGTTGAAGAGGAGAAAAACAGGAGTGAAGAACTGGGAATTCCCGGATTTCCTGGAATTCGAAAGGCGGCCATTAAAGGCCGCCTTTTTTCATGCGTGAACGGAAATATCCCGCTTATCAAGCCCGATGGCACGCGCTCTGCTTAATTCTCCCTTGTTTTAGCCGATTTTAAAAAGGGCGTAATGAGGTCCAGCGGAATCGGGAATATGGTGGTCGAATTGTTCTCTGCAGCAATTACATTGAGAGTCTGCAAATAGCGGAGTTGTATAGCCGCCGGATGTCTGCCGATAACCTCGGCGGCCGCGGCGAGCTTTTCGGAGGCCTGAAATTCACCTTCGGCGGAGATAATCTTGGCGCGGCGCTCACGTTCGGCTTCCGCCTGCGCGGCCATCGCACGCTGCATTTCTACCGGCAGATCGACGTGTTTAACCTCGACCATCGACACCTTTATTCCCCACGGATCGGTGGCCTTATCGATAAGATGCTGAAGCTCATTATTGATCTTCTCCCTGTCGGAGAGAAGTTCGTCGAGTTCGCTCTCCCCCAGCACGCTTCGCAGCGTTGTCTGCGCGAGCTGACTGGTGGCATAAAGGAAATTCTCGACCTCGATAATGGCCTTTTGCGGGTCGATGACGCGGAAAAACACTACGGCGTTGACTTTCGCGGAAACGTTATCTTTGGTGATAACATCCTGCGGCGGAACATCCATAACGATTGTCCGGAGAGACACTCTGACCATCTTATCGATGACCGGAATAAGAAAGATAAGGCCGGGGCCTTTGTAGCCGATAACGCGGCCAAGCCGGAAAATAACTCCGCGTTCGTATTCCTTGAGAATCCTTATCATACTGGCGAGCAGTATGACAACAAAGAATGCAAGGATAACAATGGGGGTTAGTGACATGATTTTCCTCTCTGTTTTTAGTTATATTCGTTGTTTCAATTTATATCCGTTCTGGAGAATGTCAAGGTCAAAACAAATAAAACAATAAGAAGTCAGTTCGATTAGAGTTCGCTTTATAACTATTACACGGTGACAAAGAATAAATTCAATCTTATTACGATTATTATTGCGCTTTTTGTGTGCGTTTCGGGCGCGATGGCGCAGGGAGTGGAAATATCTCTCCAGCAGGAGGGGCGTTATTTCCTCCCCCTCGAAAACCGCTTCACGCCGGACTATTACGATTTTACCGCGCGCGACACGAGCCTTTGCCTGCTCGATTTCGACGCCCTGAACCACCGCTGGACCTCGATGGTCTATTGGGATATGGGCTTCGTCGTGATAGAAGAGTGGGTTCTCGACCGGCCCGTCTATGCCCCGCGGGTTATCCCGATAGACCAGTTTGTGTTATACCTCGAGCGGACCTATTGGGGCGCGAATATCTGGGAAAGTGCAAAAGAGGAGGCGAAAGCCAAGCGGAAGGGCCTCAGCTTCGAGATACCGATAGATTTTCCGAAGGGGGTCAGGGATATTATCGGCGACGGCGGCGCGGGACTGCGCGTTACCGGATACAGGAGAATAACGCTCTCAGGAAGGAGCGACTGGTATTCCGGTCAGGAACTCGGTGTGGGTCAGAGCAAATTTCCCAGCCTGCAGATGGAGCAGGAAAGCCGTTTCTCGATAACCGGAACGATTGGGAGCAAGATAAGTGTAACTGTAGATCAGGATTCCAAGCGGGAAACCGACCTCGAAAATACGATAAATATCTCATACTCCGGCGAAGAGGACGATGTTATCCAGAAAATCGAAGCGGGCAACACGAATCTCTCTCTCCCCGGCGCGACATTCGTGGGCTATTCGGAGCGCGTGGAGGGGCTTTTCGGTATCAAAACCCAGTTCCAGATAGGCGACTGGGCGATAACCGCTATTGCCAGCCAGGAGAAGGGCCAGCACGAAAGCACGACAATAACGGGCAATTCCTCGACAACGCCCACGGATATCAAGGATTATAACTATCTCGACCTAACATATTTCTGGATCGACAACGATTCCGACCTGATAGTTCCATACCTCTGGCCCTGGCCCAGCGATCTGTATTCCCTCCCGGACGGCGACAGTATCAAAGAGTTTTACCTTTTTATCGACGACGGCAACGCCGCGAACAATATAGAAGACGGCGCAATCTGGGGCGAAGCGATGCCTACCCCCGGAGATACTTACGATAATACAATAGGCCACATGGGGTATTTTAATCAGGTTTCGCAGGAAAATTATGAGGTTTATCGCCGTCTCGGCTGGTTCTATATGACCGGCGCCAACCGTATGAGCGACTCCTATGCGATCGGATGTTCCTATATTCTTTGCCACACCGACGGCACAGAGGACACGGTCGGGATGCTTACCACGGACGCCGCCGGGGATACACTGTTCTATTTGAATCTCATTCGCCCGCCGAGCATGAAGTCCGAAAATCCATGCTGGGAGCAGACCTGGCGCAACGTTTATTCTCTCGGTTCTTCGAGCCTAAGTCCCGACAACGTCGAAGTTGAAATATTCCTTTCCCCGGTAAGTGACGAGATTACAAGAGACGCGACACAATCGCCGGTGGTTCCTTTCATTCAGGTGTTCGGCCTCGATGAATTAAATACTTCCGGCGACTATGTTCCGGACGAAAAGGTCGATATCAACATGATAAACTTTCAGGAGGGGCACCTGATACTTCCTGTTATGCATCCCTTTAACCCGAGCAGTATCGAGGACGATAACGCGAGGATACATATCGGCTCTGAAACGCCGAGAAACGTGGCTATGTATGATAGCGACGTGACATCGGAGATCACAGCGGATCATAAGTATGTAATAAGGGTCA
>DAOWNU010000288.1 GCA_030642425.1 bacterium
CGCAATCCGCCGATTTCGTCGCCCACCTCCGGATAAAGCGAATGTGTCAGGCCGCCGGTGAGCGAAAGCCATTTGAACGGGGAGGTTCTTATGCTGGTCGAAATGTTCGATAGCTGCCTCGTCTCCGCAAGAAAGTTATAGCTGCCGCCCGACGTTATTGCGGCGATATTCACTTTTTTGCCCTGCGCAAGCGTATCCGGCATCGTCTCGAGCGCGAAATCCTGCCGGAGCGGGAATGTCAGTATCTGACTTTCGCCGCTGGAGCCGGGTGTAATCCCGCCGAAAGAATAGAACTGCGAAGCGTCCGCGAATTCGGGCGACCACGAGAAAGTCGCCGAGGGCGATATATCGTGTTTGATCGACTTAAGACCGAGAAGGCCCTCGAACGGAAAACGCCCGTAAATATTGGAATTGGCGCCCACCGAAGCGCCGTAAGTGAACCTCGCCGGCCATTTCGTGGAATCGCTGCCCTCGTCGATAACGACAAAATGCCCGTTTCCGCCGGGTGTAAGCGAAATATAAGGGCCGATAGAGAAGGGCATGCTCGTGCCAATATCGCTCTGGACCCCCGTGTGTCTGACGAAAGTCGTAGTGTCGTCCTGACGATAGTGAACGGCATTGCCGCTGACGGAGAGTGTAAGATTGTGATAGAATTTCCTGTCAAGCCCGGTTTCCGGCTCGAATATCGGCCTCGAATATCTCGAAATGCGCAGTTTGGGCAGATATGTTGTAACCACGCCGGAAACGAGGTTCTCGGTGCGTTCGATATTGGCCGAAACGCTGCCCCAGTCCGTCCCCTGCGAATAGGCGAGATTGCTCGACAAGGTTCGCTGCATCCGCTCCTGTGGGTCGTATTCGACATCGGAGAGGTAATCCTTGTCGCTCACATAGCTCGCGCTGCCGGTGAGACTCGCTCCCGGCCAAAGATGCTGGACATGGCTGCCGGACACGCTCCATCGGTCGGAGCCGGTGGTCTCGAGGAACTCCGTGTTTCGCTCGAGTTCGTAGCTTGCCGAAAAATTTCCCTTCAGTCGATAGCGAAGAGCATAATTCGTTTTCCCTCGAAAAACGAGGCCGCTTTCCTCGTTGTAATCGAAACTCGTCTGCATATCCCAATAATCGCTCGCCGCCCAGTAATATCCGATATTTCGCACAAATCTCTGGCCCTTCTGGAACTGGCCGATATCGAATGTCAATATCCCGGAGCGGCGCCCGGAGCGGATCGGGAACACGAAGAACGGGATGCCGAAAACGGGGAGTTTATCGATGTATAGAATTATATTTCGGGCGATAGCCTTGTCTTTCGGGATCAGCTTGGCCCGGTCGCTCCAGAAATGAGTCCGGGCGGTATCGCACTCGCAGGGGATAAAATCGGAATTCGCCACGTAGAGCGTATCTCCCCCGGCCTTGTGAAGAATGCCGCTGTCGTAATATCCGAGGTCGAACTCCGTGGACGCCGCGATTAGGCGCCCCCTGCCGGTTCCTATATTATATGTTATCTTCCTGCCCGTCATTGTTTCTTTGTTGTCGGTAAGGACGGGCCTGCCGAAAACGCTGTCCCCCACCACAAGCGGCTCGGCGATAAGCATTTCCGTGTCGAAATCGTAAAGGATGTTCCCGGCCTCGAGGCTCATATCGTCGTAATGCAGTTCTCCCATGCCCTGAATCGCCACGGTCTGCTGTTCCTGCGACAGCGCCATAAAATCGCCCCGATACAGCAGGCTCTCTCTCTCGGCGACGCCGCCCGATGAATCGTTCCCCAGCGTTTCCATTATATACCTTCCGCTGCCGCCGATATGCACCTCGATACTGTCCATCCGGCTCTCGCCGATCCAGACAACGATGCTGTCCCCGCTGGTGATATTGCTCTCGCGCTTGAGAGGTTTTTCGGGCAAGGGGTAATAGGTTGCGGTCGCCTCCCGGATTAGGTGCGCCGTGCGAAGTTTGCCCTCCTCGAACTCGAAAAGCATTTTTTCCGACGTGAACTTGCTTTCCGGCAATTGCTCCAGCGAATCCTCCTCCGGCCTCCAAAAGCCTTCGGGTGAGATACGGCCGTCGTCGGAACCAAAGACCCACATCCGCTCGAGTTCGCCGTGGGAAAGCTCGATAGTCATCTTGTCTCCGAGGAGGCGGTTCGTGCCCTGTGTTAGTCTGGGGCCGCCGTCAAGCTCGATCCGCCCAGCGTTGCGATAGAACGCAATGCTGTCCGCAAAGGCCTCCATCCCCTCCTGTGTTACTTGGACATTGCCGTAAGCGTGGAACTCGTCCCGCGCGGGATAGAAAATGAGCGAATCCGAGCTGATATATAGTGGCGGAATAGTCGTATCGTTCTCCGTTATAACGACATAAACCGAACCCTTCGCAAAGCCCCTTTCTATCGGGATGTCGTAAATGAACTCGACCGCGTCCAGCTCCACGACCGCGCTGTCAACCGTATCGATACTCGTCAGATGGGGGCCGATAGTCATTATCAACCGCTCGATAATGCCGTCGTAGCTGCCCCTGCCGCCGGTTACAACGATGCTCGAATCCACGCGCTCGAAACGGACTTCGCCCAGCCCGAGCGCGAATTTGTCGTCCCTGCGGTAGTGCAGAGTGTCGGTGTAAATTCTCTGGAGCGAGTCGATCAGGACGACGTCGTTCGTGAACTTGACCCTGCCCGATCTCTTTTCCCACAGCGCGAACCCCCCACGGATCGTGCGGCCCTCGTGGCGGATCCGGATATTGCCGTAAAGGCGGATTCGGGTTTCGCCGCCGGAAAGGTCGGTAACCATCCGGTCGGCATGTTCGAGAACGATATCCGCGCCGAGCAGGACAGAGACCGTGGCAAGATACAGAATTATTTTTTTCATCGTCTTCATAATACTCACAGAAACAAAATACTCCGCTATTGCGAGTAGTCAACAAAAAAGCTGTTTTGATTTTCAATTATCGCGGATTTATATGCGGACAAATTTATGTTACGGATAAAATCGATGTTATTGTGAGAAGACGATCCGTTTCGGGCGCCGAGGAGTCGATGTTGGTCGACAGCGCGAGCACTCGTTCGAGCCGATCTAAATCGGTGTCTTTTGAGAACTTGTTGTTTTTCAACATAGTTTCCTCCATTGGTTTTTCAGTGCCGTCTATGTCATTTACATCGCCGTATTCGACGTTTGCAGGTTACTGGCGGCGGTTACGGCTTTGCGGACGACGATTACGGCCCTACTATTCTTGACAACGGCCCTGCATTCTATACAAACGGCGCTACTTTCGATGACTACGGCCTTACTATTCTTGACAACGGCCCTGCAAACGAGGCCAACGGCCCTGCGATTGACGCCAACGGCACTGCAAACGAGGCCAACGGCTCTGCGATTGACGCCAACGGCCCTGCAAATGAGGCCAACGGCACAATTTTTGTGCATTTCGGCACTGTTTTCATGATAATTCATTAAAAGAGCGAAGATTTGAAACGAAATGGGTTAATTTCCCCAACTTTCGCCCGCGCAAACAATTATTATCCCCCGCGGGTTTTTTTGAGGGATATATTAAAATTCCCGTAGGGGCGCGACGGTGGCGCGCCCGTTTTGAAATTTACGCAAATCCCACG
>DAOWNU010000262.1 GCA_030642425.1 bacterium
ATAGTCCCAACAGGCCCGCCGGTAGGAACATTGAATGTCCAGCAGGTGTCGCCCGTGTTGGGCGGGCAGAGATCGGGCATATCGGAATAGCGAAGGCAAATTATCACCGTGTCCCCGCCTTCGATTGAGAACGGGATCGCCGCGATATCCGCCGTATAATTCGAGTCCACGCGGCTAAACCACGGTTCGGTGAGGTCGAACCACGCTGTTACACCCGCGGGAAGCAGCCCCACACCGATTTCGACACCATCGAGATCAGTTCCTGCGGGGCCGTCGGTAAGGCTGAAACCGATTATCGGCGTGAGCGTGCCGATGGCCGCTCCCGGCGAAGGCGTAAGTCCATAAGGAATAGGCGGTTCGAGATCGATATCGAATCCCCAGCTTCCCGGGCCGAAAGCGAGCGGATTGCCGAGGCTGTCATCCGCAGAAAGAAGCTCGATATCGACATGAGTTCCGTGCGGCCATGCCGAAGAGGGCGCGAAACAAAGCGTGTCCGAAAAATAGCTCAGTTCGGGATCCGCCACCGTGTAAGAAATCCCCCCGACGCTCAGAACGATACTGCTGTCGTCGACACCGTGCGGGATTTCGACGTCCACAAGCTCGACACAGAATCCCTGATCGTCGCAGGCGGAGACGAGGCTGTCTATCGGAATGCCCGATGCGGCATCGAAGGGCGCGCTGTAAATCGGCCCCTCGATATCGATTAGATAATCCCAGCAATAATTGAGAATGTTCGGTGGGCAATAGTCCGGCATATCGGTCGCGGCGACACAGATATGAACCGTATCGTTGTGACCGAACGCCAACCCAGCGACATCGCAATCGAAATCGACCTCGAGCGTATCGTCGATCCATACCGCGGCAAATCCGGGGTCGCCCCATGAGAACGTGCCGCCGCCTATAGCTATCGTTACTGTCAGTTCGTCGAGGCCGCTAAGCCAATCGCCTATCGAAAAGCTGAAAGCGGGCGAAATTTCCGCAAGAACTTCGTCTTCGGGCGGGTCGATATTCCAGATTTCCGGCGGAGAAAGGTCGATTATGAAGAGCCAGTGCAGCGTGTCCGATAGCGGGCTGGCGTGAATGTCCTCGGCCGCGAGAAGCGCGACAATAACGGTCTCGGCGTCCGACCAGAGAACCGGTGGAGTGTAGATAAGCGTATCGCCCGACCATGTTATCTCCGGGTCGTCGCCCCAGATATCGACGCCGTTCACAACGAGATGAACCGTGCTGTCCGCGACGCCGTCGTCGTCGTGAATGATAATATATATCGCCTGATCGTCGCAGGCGGAATAAGTTTCCGGCAAAGGCTCGACAATTATCGCCGTGGGGCCTTCGGGATTGATAGTGAACCACCAGCAAGTGTCCAGAACGTTCGCGTCGCAATAGTCCGGCAAATCGTCGGCGGACACGCATATCTCGACCGTATCGCCGGAGAGGAAAGACCACCCGCCGATCTCAAAATCCACGACGAAATGTGAATCGGAAAATGTAACGGCGGGATGTGTAATATCGATCACGATAGAGTCGTTTATTGTGATTGTTACGCCCAAAGTGTCCAGCCCGGCGAGCGTGTCCGTAAGATAGAATTCCGCGATAGGGCTTGGGTCGGGTGTCGCGCCGCCCGGCGCGGGGGTCTCACCGAAGAAATATGGGGGAGAGAGATCCACAAACCAATCCCAGCAGAGGGGGAGAGAATCCGGCACGGTGCCGAATACGTCGCAGACCGAATCGAGACAGCAGTGGATGTGCTGGCCGTTAGTCCAGAGGGGCGAGGGCGTGTAGATGAGCGTTTCGGGAAGAAACTCGAGCCAGCCGTCGCCGACAATATGCCCCATCCCATCGACAGTGAAACGGATAGAGGAGGTGTCGATGCCGGAATCGTCGAAAATATACATGATTATCCGCTGGTCGTCGCAGGCGCTCCAGGTGCTGTCCAGCGGCTCGATTATCGCGATTATCGGGGCGTCGCATTCTGCGGTGGAAAAAGTCCAGTATTCGCTCGTATCGGAGCCGCAATCTCCGGTGGCGATTACCGCCCACGTGTGGGATTCGTCGCAGCTGAAAATGGCGCTCCACTCGGTGACGGTCAAACCGGACACGACAATGGAGTCGTCGATAATAACGCTGTAGGTTATCGGAGGATCGCCGACAGATTCGTCCCAGTCGAAATCGATACTTCCGGGCATCATATCGACCGAACCGTCCGGCGGGGACACGAGAGTCGGGGCCGATGGCGGGAATTCAACATAAACTGTCGTTGTTCCGGCGCTGACACAGGAAGACGGGGTCGTAACCTCGCAGATATATGTCGTTGTATCCGACGGGCTTACAGTGAAACCGCTGCCGGTGCCGCCGCCGGGAGTCCAGTAATATGTCGCGCCCGGCTCATCCGGGTCGAGGAAAGCGGTCAGTGTGATTGTGTCGCCGAGGCAGATATCCACGTCCGCTATCGTAACAGCCGGCACCGGGTTGACATTGATCCTGCCGAAACCGCTTCCCGGACAGCCGAATTCGCTTATAACTTCGCATGTATATGTCGTGGTTTCTGCGGGCGAAACAGTAATAGCGGGCGTCGTCTCGCCTTCGGGAGACCAGAGATAAGTATATGTTCCGGCGGGAGATACGTTCGCGGTGAGCGTGCCTGTCTCCCCCTCGCAGATATCGACGTCGTCGATAGTAACAATCGGCTCCGGCTGAACCGTAACGGTTGCGTCGTCGGAGCCGTTACAGCCGGTAGCGCCCATCACATAACAGGTGTAAATCGTTGTTGAAGTTGGAGATACCGTAATACTCGCGGTCGTCTCGCCGCCGGGTGTCCAGGAATAGCCCCAGCTTCCCGGAGGTGAAACGTCGGCAATAAGCGTTACCGATTCGCCCGGGCAGATAAATGTATCCCTAACCGTAACGACCGGAGTGGGGTTCACTGTTACAGTCGCGCTGTTGAAACCGGTGCATCCGTAAGCGCTCGTTACGACACAGGCATAATTCTCGGTGGAGGTCGGCGAAACGGTTATGCTCGGTGTCGTCTCGCCGCCGGGAGTCCAGTGATAGGTATATGTTCCGGCGGGAGTGACATTTGCCGTGAGCGTGCCGGACTCGCCCTCGCAGATGTCGATATTGGAGATCGTTACCGCCGGATCGGGATGCACGGTAATCGTAACGTTATCCGAGGCGACACAGTCATCCTCGTCGATGACAGTAATCGTATATGTCGTTGTGCTTGTTGGACAGGCGGTCGGGTTCGGCGAAGTTGGATTAGAAAGGCCGGTTACGGGCGTCCAGGAATATGTCCATGTATGATCGGGAATTTCCGAAGTGTCCAGAACCGCGTGGAGCGTGGTGCAATCGCCGGAACAGATATCGTAATCGCTCGCCGAGGCTGTAACACTAAAATCCACGAGAGAGGGGATGTCGATACAATAGTGCTCGGTAACCGGGCCGCCGCCCGACCATGTAACCGTAACATCGTAACAGACAGTTGTGCCGAAAATCGAAGGCGAAATATTGATCGACCAGCTGGCCAGTGCGGTTCCGCCGTAACCGGCGATATTCCCGAGGTTCTGCGGATTGGCGCCGCTCGCAATAGAAAGCCCGGCGGGGAGTGAAATACTTGCCTGCACATTGTTCGCGGTAACAGTCCCGACATTGGTAACAAAGGCCTCGAGATTGAATGGATTTGGGCTTACCGAGGTGCATCCCGCTGTGAATGTCGGGGGAGTGTGCGCGATAGTCAATCCCGCGGTGCCCACAACGTCGCCAATTCCGTAATATGTGATATAGACAACCGAATCGCCGGGGCAGACATAGCGGGGATACCATTTAACCATG
>DAOWNU010000137.1 GCA_030642425.1 bacterium
ACTTTCCATAATCTACAATAATTGTTCGGGTGGAATTTGTGAAATATGCGGGCTAAATGCGGCATCTATCAAGGAAAAACATTCCAATAACTCCACAATTTTTAACTTGCTAACTTCCGAAAAAAGCTTAATTTAGAAGGTTAAAATAATTTATTCCGACGGGAGAAAACATGAGCGGACACTCGAAATGGAATTCTATCAAGCACAAGAAGGCCGCCACCGACGCCAAGCGCGGCAAGATATTCACTAAAATTATCAAAGAAATAACGGTTGCGGCCCGAATGGGCGGCGGAGACCCCGACGGCAATCCCCGCCTGCGAACCGCTATCGACGCCGCGAAATCCGCGAATATGCCCAAATCCAATATGGAAAACGCAATCAAAAAGGGCACGGGGGAACTTCCCGGAGTTATCTACGAGGAGATGACTTACGAGGGTTACGGCCCCGGCGGAGTGGCCCTGCTTATCGAGGCCATGACCGATAACAAGAACAGAACCGTGGCCGAGATTCGTTATATTTTGGACAAGCACGGCGGAAACCTCGGCGAGACCGGCTGTGTCAACTGGATGTTCGATTTCGTGGGCCTTATCCGTGTGCCGAAAGGCAATATTTCCGAGGAGGATATTTTCGAGAAGGCATTGGAAACGGGCGCCGATGACGTTCAGGACGGAGACGATTGCTGGGAGGTTTTCACAAGCGTAACCGACATCCATACAATAAAAGACGAACTGGAAGCCGCCGGAGTCGCTGTCGAAAGCGCCGAGCGATGGGCCGCGCCGCAGAATACTATCAAAGTAAAGGGCAAAGACGCGGCCAAGCTGGTGAAGATAATGACTAAACTCGAAGACCACGACGACATCCAGAACGTCTATGCCAATTTCGATATCGACGACGAGGAACTCGAAGCCATACACGCAGAAATGTAAGGAAGGTAATAGGTCAAAGGTAATAGGTAATAGGCCACGCGCCACCCCATCGAAGAAATGTTAAAACCAGTCTCACACTTAATCTGTCATTCCCGAAGGGAATCCAGCGGTGATGGGGGGAGAGTGACACTCGACCCCTCGACCCCTTGAACCCTTGAACCCTATCTTTTTGACATTCATTTGGCATTTGGATTTTGGCATTTGACATTCTCTCCATAGAAACCTAAAGGGTTTTGTGAACAATTGATAGACTTACAAACCAGCTTTTTACGCAGGAGCAAGATTTAATATGCCCAGAGCGAAACTAATTGCAATCGATATCGACGGCACGCTGATCGACTCGAAAACCCATCTTAAACCGGAAGTTATCGAGGCCGTTTTAAGGGCCGGAAACGACGGCGCTCATGTAACTCTCGCCACCGGCAGGATGGTATCCGCCGCAAAACAATACATAGATACATTGGGAATCGAACTCCCGCTCGTGGCCCTCAACGGCGCCTTTGTCGGATGGTCGGGAAATTGCCGCGAGCCGATTTACAACGAGCCTGTTTCACCCGTAAGTTCGAGGGCGATTTGTAAGGCGGCATGGGACACCGATTGCTCCTTGCTCTATGTCAGCAGGGACACCGCTTTCGGAAGAAATATCAACGAGATTACAAGCCCCGCGCTGAGCACCTGGATCGACAACATTTCCCCGCTCGAATCTATCGACTCGCTCGAGGTCATGGAGCCTTCGCTGATTCTTATCGCCGGAGACAAGGACGAAACGGCAAATCTCGACCGCCTTATAAAAGGCCTTGGGCTGGAGGATACCGAACATTTTTTCTTCCCGTCGATGCGGTTTTATCCCATGCACTATCTCGAGATCCGCGCACTGGGAACGAACAAGGGCAAAGGATTGCTCAAGCTGGCGGAATTTCTCGATATTCGACCGGAGGAAATCCTCGCTATCGGGGATTATATCAACGACGTTCCGATGGCCGAAGTTGTGGGCGCTTTCGCGGCGCCGGCGAGCGCGAGGGAAGAGGTGAAGGCGATTGCGGATTATGTGAGTCCTTTTTCAAACGACGAGGGCGCGGTGGCGGAGATATTGGAAACACTTTATTTCTCGGTCGGATGATAAATATTCTCGGAATAGACCCCGGCACGCAGGCGATGGGCTGGGGATCGCTCGAGGTCGATGGGCGCAAGGTTAAATATCTGGCCTCGGGGGTTTTTTACACGAAGGGCAAGGACAGGGTCGCAAAGCTCGTTCAGATATTCAATTTTGTTCAGGGGCTGATCGAGAAGCACAAGCCGAGAATAGTCTCTGTCGAAAATACCTTTTTCGGCAAGAACGTTCAAAGCATGATCAAGCTTGGCGAAGCCCGCTCGGCGGCAGTGCTTGCCGCGGCGCTTTCGGGTGTGGACGTTGCCACATTTGCGCCAAAAGAAATAAAGATGTCCCTTGTCGGCAACGGTAACGCATCGAAGGAACAGGTGGCATTTATGGTTAAGCGGGTTCTGGATATCGAGGGGGATCCGCCATTCGACGAGACGGACGCACTTGCGGCGGCATATTGCTGGGCGCAGAGATCGCTCAAAGCGCGTTAGCTCGATGTGTTAAAATCGATAGCTTTATTTGCAAACACAGCTTCATGTCATTCCGGCCCCCGAGCCGGAATCCAGAAATTGCCCGGTAAAACTGGATTCCCGATCAGGTCGGGAATGACAGAAAAAATGTCATTGCGAGGAGGGTGAATGCCGTGGCCGTCGGCACTGCCGACCGACGTGGCAATCTCCTCGAATGCAACGAGATTGCGACGCTCCCGCTGGTCGCTCACAATGACAGGTGTTTTCGCATTCGTTATTTGAAATGATAATTTAATCGTAGGGGCGTATCCCCTACGGAATTGCCCTATCGAGGGGGTGCACGGCGACGTTGAGGGGATGCACCGTGTCGTTGCGCGGCAACATTGCGATAAACGAGGCCCGCGGCGCGACGACCGAGACCTGCATCATATTGTCCGAACGGCGCGGCGGGTTTTCCGAGGATTGCATTATTAAGTCCGAGCCTCGCATCGTCGTTCCCGAAACCTGCACTACGACATCCGAGACCTGCACCGTGTCATCCGAGACCTGCACCGTCATCCTGAAGGCCTTCGATGAGGCTGTGCGCCCCTTCAGCGAGGCTGTGTAGACCTTCAATAAGGCTATGCGCCCCTTCGGTAAGGCTGTGCGTCTTCAGCGAGGTTGTGCGGGTCTTCAATAAGGCTGTGCAGGTCTTCAGCGAGGCTGTGCGGGCCTTCAGTGAGGCAATGCAGGCCTTCAGTGAGGCTGTGCAGGCCTTCAATGAAGCTGTGCAGCTACTCTGGCAAGGGTTTGCGGTTTTTCGCTTGCTTTTTCTATTGTTTTCGCGTATTTTATCATTAGATTGGAAATTAAAAGATCGGTTTGGAGGGAATGTCAGCGAAAATAGAAATAAAACTCGACGGACCAAAAGGGTCGTCCGCAGAAAGGCATCGTTTTACTGCGGATGACCTTGTAGATCTGGTTTTTAATTTACAAAAAGCGGTAAGGCGACTTGCTTCTGAAATGGCCGGTAAGGAATCTAGTGATTTAAGAAAAGTTGCTAAGGCCTTTAGAGAAGCATGCACCCTGGAGTTTGGCCCGATAAGGGAAGGTTCGGCTAAATTGTCCGCAGAACTTGCGCCTATAATAGACCAAGAATTGGACCTTTTCCCCACATTAAAAACAGTACCGTCAAAAGCCTTAAATGAAATCCTTGATATTATAAAAATGGCGAACTCCGGCGATCTAACGGGCTATTCTATCCTTTTGTTCGAGGATTTAAAAAACCTCGGGAAAGCTGTAAGTAGGGAAGAAAGCAGTTACTTAACGATCTCTGTATATAACGGTAGCAAGCCAAAGCAAGCTAAATATACAAGAAATACCTATAGATACTTCTCAGGGATTACTGAAATCCCAGAAAAAACGGAATCGCCTTTACCGCTTACTGGTAAATTAATGGAAATCGATTGGTCTAAGCATAGCGGTAGGTTAGAGACTGAAGATGTTAAAATCCCTATTTCATTCCCCGAAGAATTGGACATTCGTCTTGGAAAGCGAGGTAAATCGGAAGTCAACCTCTCCGGGATCGCAGAATTAGATAAAGAAGGTAATATAAAGAAATACAAAGTCGAGAGTTTATTGGGCGGGAAGCAACAACGATTATTTTACGACCGTAGCGTAGAAGGTAAATCTGAGCATTTAGGAGAATTATTTACTGTGAACTATATAAAATATCGTTCCCGCGAAATAAATCTAAAGAAACACTTAAATTGCACTCTTAGAATAGAGGAAGGCCTTTGGATTATTTCTAACGATTCCCTTGGTTTAACTGCTTTCGGAGAAGACTTCGATACTGCTTGGCAAGACTTTGCTGAAGATTTTTTCTTCTTGTTAGACGAATATTTAAATGAAGAAGACGATAACCTCTATAAAAATGCGAAAGAACTAAAAAAGAGATTGATGGAGTTAACGACCAATGAGCCTGACGTATAAATCAAAAGAAATATCTAAGGCGTTGCTAAAAAAAGGTTTTGCAGAAAAGCCTGGCGATCACCTTTATTATATACTCTATATAGATGGTAAGAAAACTATCATAAAAACGAAAGTAAGCCATAGCGTCGATGAATACGGCATTGAACTTTTAAAGAAGATATGGCATCAGTTAAAGCTAAGTAAAAAAGGTCTCCAAGCATTACTTGATTGTCCAATGAGCTACGAAGATTACATTGCCAATTTAGAAGACAATGGACATTTTGGAGATAATTAAACGGAGGTAATGACATGGCCGAATTTCCTAACAATCAATTCTCGCACGACACCATCGCGGAGCATATCGTGCGTGTCAGGATGTGTGTTACCGGCATGACCAATCATCCGGAGGCGGCTTTCCGAGGCGATCTGGTGGTCAAAATGACCGCCCATCGCGACACTTTCGAGACGCTCGAAGTCCAGCACGGCGACGAGTGGGGCGACGAGGAGGCCGCGACCGCATACACCAACCTCTGCGAGGACGCGCTTTCCGCAAAGCTGTCGTCCGCGCGCTACATGATAGAGTCGATGATCGAGGAGGAGGAAATCGCGCCGGTTGCCGCGAACGATCTTCGCCGCGAATTCGGCATTGTTGCGACCAAACCACGCGACCGCGACGGTATGGTAAAACTCGCAATCAAGATGACGGAGACCAACGCGCGCTATGTCCTCGCTCTATCGCCTTACGCGCTGCCGGAGGCTTTCTTCACCGACCTCGAAACCAAAATGACTGCGCTTATGGGCGCGATGGACTCTCACGCAAAAGAGCTTAACGAGCGTCTGACAATCGGCGACGCGAAGCTGGTCGAGCGCGACCGCGGCGATGTTTTGCTGTCGAACGCTTTCAAGTGGCTCGTCGCGCTCTACGGCGAGGACGCGAATGTCCTGCTCGAGTTTGGTTTCGTCCCGAAATCGCAGATCTGGACGCCGGGTTCGGGCGATCCGGAGCCGCCACCAGAGCCGCTGACACCGTGGCCGGGACCGGCGTTGTTCGAGGTAGAAAATATCGGGGGCGGAACGGTCGAGCTTAGGCCGAAGCTTATCGAGGATATGGTCGATGGGACTATCGAAAGGCGTATCGACCCCGCAGGTGAGTGGGAGATGATCACCGAAAGTACTACAATCGAAGACAGCAAGGTTATTCCTCACCGCGACCTCAACGCACCGATGGGTATGATGATCGAATATAAGTTCACGCCGTTGAATGCGGCGATGGAGAAGGGGTTGGAGACGGTGACGTCGGTTATGGTGGAGTAGTCGGCAATGCCGACGGATGAGGTTGCGTCGAACCGGACAAGACGGTTCGACGAATATTATAAGGCGGCTGAGGAAGCCGCCTTTTTTTATCACCCGGAATTGCTCCCTTCGACTTCGCTAAGGGCAAGCGGGGAACGGAATGATTCGGTCGGCTCCGGCACTGCCGGTCGTTG
>DAOWNU010000097.1 GCA_030642425.1 bacterium
CATTTGGGCTTTGAGCTTCATTTGGCATTTGGATTTTGGCATTTGACATTCTCTCCACAGACACATGAAGGGTTTTGTGAACAAGTTGTAGATTTGTGAACCAACTTTTTTGCACAGAAATCAGAAATAACTATGGTCGTTTTTCGGGTGGCAGCAATTTTTCTCTTTTTTATGAGTGCGATTTTTGCCTCCGGCAACGATTCTTTGCGAGCGCAAATATCGCGTAAGCGGAGTGATATCGCGCGCCTTACGCAAGAAGAGGGCAATACAGTCGGGATTTTGGACGGCCTTTCCCGTGAGATAACACTCGTGTGCGACCTGCTGGACAGCCTCGGGAAGCGCGATTCGCTCCTGACCGGGCGCTTGGAAAGCCTGTCCGACTCGCTCGATAATTCCCTGATCCGGCTCGACTCCGCAAGAGTTGTTCAGGCGGAAGTTCTTCGCGCGATGTATATACGCGGCAGGGGAAGCGAATTGATTTTTCTCCTCGGTGGAAAAGGGCTTGGCGATTTCATATCGAGGCTGGGGTATTTTACCTTCCTCGCGCGCGAACGCAGGGAGCTTTCCGCCGGTGTTGCAAAAGAGGCGGAGATCGTTCAAGCCGTGATAGATTCGACCGAGGCGGTTATGTTCCGTGTGGCCGCGAACCGCGATCTCCGGCGCGCCGAGCGGGACAGTATGCAAGCCGCAATCGATTCGAAACGGACGATACTCGATAGGATACGAAGCAACAAGGAGCAATATGCGCTCGCTATCGCCCAGATGGAGCGTTCTCTCCGGGAAATCGCCGCCCGGATGCCAAAATCGAAAAGAGAAGGCGATTTTGAAAAATTTCACGGGCGCCTCCCCTGGCCGACCGTTTCCAATACGATCATTCATCCGTTCGGAATTGTGAAAGAGAGCAGATTCGGGACCGAATTCCGCAATGCGGGCATCGATATTGCTACCAAACCAGAGGAGCGGGTTTATGCGGTCGCCGAGGGACGGGTGGCCCAGGTGTTCTGGCTGCGCGCCTACGGCAGGATCGTTATTATCGAACACGAGGGCGGTTATTTCTCGGTCTATGGCAATCTCGGCAGGATAACTATCGACATGGGATCGAGCGTCGCAGCGGGGGAAACGATAGGCTATACCGCACCCGACGGCTGGCTCGAGGGCGCGAAACTGCATTTTGAGATCCGCAACGGCAAACAGGAGGTCGATCCGGTTGAGTGGCTCGTAACCGTATATTTTTTTAAGGGCAACCCCCGGACAGGAACGCGCAAAAGAACTGCTCGCGCACGCTATCGAAGGCGGAAGGCTGGCCTCGGCATACCTTTTTCGCGGGCCTTCGGGAATTGGGAAATTCATGGCCGCCCTCGAGCTCGTGCGACGTCAAAAATGCCCTTCTCCCGAAGATTGCATCGGCGACTGTCATTCGTGCAGGCTGATAAAACATCGCGACCATCCCGACGTGCAGGTTGTTCTTCCACTACCGTCGGATATATCTTCCGACCCGGGGAAAACGGCCGAGGCGATGGCCGCCGCAGTATCCGATCCATTTATCGAACTGCATTTTCAAAAACCGGCGACTATCGGGATCGACCGGATCAGATTTCTCAACGAGAAACTATCTCTTTCCACGGTCATGAAAGGCGGGCGATGGGCGATAATCCGCAACGCCGACGCTATGACGCCCGAGGCCTCGAACGCATTTCTTAAAACGCTCGAAGAGCCGCCGAACGACGCGCATATAATATTAACCAGCTCGCGCCCCGATTATCTTCTGCCGACAATTCTGAGCAGAACACAGCCGGTAATTTTCACGCGTCTTTCCCGGCCAGAGATCGAAGAAGCCTTGATCTCGCGGGGAATCCCGGAGGATAGGGCCGCCGAACTCACGATTATCGCCGACGGCAGTATTAGCTCGGCGCTGCGCGAAAGGGACGAGATTTCGGCGGAGATTCGATCTCTCGGAGAAGAGCTTTGGGTGAGCCTTTTCACGAGAAAAGATTCCTCGGCGCTCGATTTGACCGAAAAACTCGGCAAGGACAGGTTCCTTGCGGTCGCGGTTCTTGATTCCGCAACATCTTTTTTGCGCGATCATATTCTGATGCAATTAGGACTCGAACATCTTATTATCAACAAGGATTGCAAAGGCCGGCTGCACAAGGCCGCTACGAAATATCCCGATCCGGAGCCGATTGGCCGCGCGATCTCGTTCCTGCAGGAGAAGGCGTTCGTTCTGCATTTCAACCCACAATACGATCTTTTCTGGATGGACCTGATAATCCGGGGAAGGAGAATAATATTGGGGAAGTGAAGAAAATTCTAATGTCGAAACCCTAAATCCTAATAAAGCCCTAATGCCTGATGACGAATGTCTAATTGCACCCCATCCCACTGGATTCCGAATCAAATCCGGAATGACAGGAAACTGTATTTGAATAAGCATTAGTCATTAGGATTTAGGATTTTAAACAAACAGGCCTATGAAAAACGCGATCTTGCTCATCTGTCTCATCATAACTATACCTTTACTGGCGGCATGGAGGGATTTTTTTCCAAAAACGGAAGAAATTTTTGTCCGCCAATGCCGCCCGACTGCAATCGATTTTACAATGGATAAATCGGGACGGCTGTTCGTTCTATCGGAGGGTGAGGATTCGGTTTTTGTCGAGATATTTTCTCCGGAGGGGAAATCGAAACTCACTATCGGCGGCGCACTCGGCCCAACACCCGCTCCCGAAACCTATGAAATTCAGATTTCCGAAAACGGGGAAATAATCGTTGTTCGGGGTATGGACAGTTCGCTCGATTCCCCGATAAACTGGGTCTTTGACGGCGGCGGCAGGGAAATTCTTCCCGGCGACAATGTGTTGAAATACGCCGAATGGCTCCGCGTGTCTCCCGGAGGAAATTATTTTTCGTGTCAGGGGTATGCCTCCCGAAAATCGATAATTAACAATATTTTCAACCGAGATTTTGAGCCTATCCTCACGGAAAGAGATGTTATCCACGGGTATTTTATCGGCCTCGCCGGGGAGCAGGAGCTTGTTCTTCTGCTGGAGAGGGAAAACGAAAATTACTACCTCTGTCTGCTTGAACTTCCCTCCGAAAAAGAGCATTTCCGAACCACGCTCGACCCGAAATTAAAAAGGGTCGTCCCCCATGAGGGGATCACGGCTATCCTCGACGATTACTTCGTGTTCCTGACTTATGCGTGCAAAAGCTCGACCGTCTATGCCTTCTCGCGGCAGAGCGGCGAACTCGTCTGGGAAAACCAGATGGCCTTCCCGGTAGATTACATCGGCGCTTCTATCGACAGAAATTCGGTCGGACTGAAGAGCTTTCTGTGCACCGGTGTTCTCACGCCGAATGGCAAAGAGATTTTCTCCCATTGTGAGTCGCCTTTGGATGCCGATTTATCTCTGGGGATGTCTTTTAGGCCGCGCTTCACACTCTGGGGAGAGCGCCGGATACTAACTACGGCATATTATCTTTACGACCAGCAAGAAAAATTTAAAACCGTTATCGTCCCGTTCGGCGAGGGCGAGAAAGAAATTTTTCCGGTGCAGCTGCCCTATCTTATCGGGGGTTTCCGTGTCGAAGGCCGCGATTATGTTGTTGTATTAAAAGATAACGAGGTCGGGGTTTATCAAATAGTGCGGTAGAAAATCCTAATGTCGAAGCTCTAAATCCTAATGAATATCTAATGACTAATGTCTAATTACGCCCCACACTCAACCTGTCATTCCCGCGCATTTTGTTATTCCCGCGAAAGCGGGAATCCAAAGGTGCGGCGTGGCGGGGCACTTTTACCTTTTACCTATTACCTTTTACCTTCTTCAACAAATTCTGACAGATGACAATTGAAAATCCAAAAAAAATTCTGCTTGCCGCTGCGTTCTCGGTCGGCGGAATAGGTCTGCTGACACAGACGTTGCTTTTCCGCGAGCTTTCGATAGTCCTGCGCTCCAACGAGCTTATTATCGGGCTTTTGCTTTCTTCGTGGCTTCTTTTCGCGGGAATCGGCAGCATTACGGGGCTTTTCGGCCCGCGCTGGCGCGGTGTATATCTGTGGCAGACAATCGGGGCGGCGTTGTCCATAATTTGGTGCCATTTGCTCGCAAATTTCCTGACTCCGGGTCAGGGAGAGATATGGCCTTTTTGGCGGACAGCGATTTTTATCGCTTCGGCGGTTGCGCCGACTGCGTTTCTCACCGGGGCGGGTTTCAGCGCGCTATCGAGAGCCTTTTCAAGGATCGGGAACCCGGCGAGGATTTACATTATCGAGGGCCTCGGAGCGCTGGCCGGAGGGCTAATTTCTCTTCTCTTCGCGCCGATCCTGCCCTCGCGGGTGATACTGCCGCTATTCGCCGGGCTGTCATTCGCCGGAGTCCTGCTGTTCTCGATATCCGCGAAAAACAGGCGCGTTTTTGCCCTCGGCTGTATTTCGCTTTTCGTTTTTCTGCCTTTGCTCAATTATCTCGATTCCTCGTTGTCCGCCTCTCTCCGAAAGGGATTCGATACGGTCCGGCACGAATCCGCGCACGGGGCAATCGAGGTCTCGACCCGTTTCAACGAAACATACCTTTTTCAAGGCGGCGTGTATCTCGGCTCCTCCGGCGATTCGATACTCGCCGAGCCAATCGTTCTGCCGCTTATTCTCCACAATCCCGATCCGGAGCGAATCCTGATAATGGGCGGAGTTCTGCAGGGCGCGGTCGAGAGCGCCCTGGCCTGCGATCCGAAAAAAATCACCTTATTAATCGAAGACCCAAAGGCGCTGGAAATCGGCCCGGCCAATTTCAGGGCCTTCCGGCTCCTGTCCGATCCACGTGTAGAAATAATTACCGGAGACCCGGGGCGATCCCTGCGCGCTCTCGAGGGCGAATACGACCTCGCAATTTTATTTCCGGGCATTCCGCAGTCCGGCGCCACCGGTAGGTTTCTTACAGCAACCTCTTTCAATTCGCTCTCCAGCCTGCTTTCTGACAACGCGATAACGGCGGTCTGTTTCCCGGTGAGTCCCAATGTCGTAACCGAAACCGAGGCGGCGCTTCTGTCGAGTGTCGGCGGCGCGATGGGTGCGCTCGGCGAGGTGAATCCATATCTTGTGGGCGGAGTCGCAATGCTCGTCGCTCCCGATAACGGCGAATTGGGCCAAAAAATGCGCTCCGGCGATTTTATCGACCCGCATAACAGACGCCTCCCAAAACCCGTGATCTCGGAGCTGTTCGAGGAATTCCGCCAGATCGCCCTGCGGGATAAGATCGCGCGATACGCCACGCAGGCCAACTCCGAGAAACATCCTGTGGCGCTTATGCTCGGATTGCGTCGCTGGGAAAGGCTCGCCTCCGGCAAAATTATCGGAAAACTGTCGGGAATCCCCAAAAAAATCTGGTTTGGAGCGCCGGGGTTGTTGATATGTATCGCGGCCATTCTCGTCCTTCTGCGAAAATGTCGAAAATTACTCCTGCCTTCGCTATCGTTTTTCACCGGCGTTTTCGGGATGGGCATCGCGGTATGGCTATTGTATCTTTTTCAGCTTGCCGCCGGGCAGTTGTATCTGGCGATAGGCCTTTTATCTTCGCTGTTTCTACTCGGGACCGTCCTGGGCGCGCGGGCTTCCTCTTCCGGCCGGGTCGATTTCCGCGGATGGCGTTTTTCGCTATTGGGCCTCGCCCTGCTAACAATCCCCCTGACATTGGGTTTTGCACGGGCAATACCGATTTGGCTTGCAATTTCGGTTTTTGGCGTTTATCATCTCTCCGCCGGATGGATTGTCGGCGCGATTTATCCGCTGCTTTTGAGCCGGGCGAAAGATATCGGGATAGGGTTAGATCGCGCTCCGGGAGTTTTTTACGGCCTCGACCTGTTCGGTTCGGCGATTTCGGCGCCGGTTTTCGGTGTTCTTATAATCCCCTCGCTCGGGATGATCGACGCGTTCATTTTGCTTGGATTGTTGCTCGGGTTGATATTCATTATATCCCTCGCCGCGAGAACCGCGAGAAAATGAGGTTTTACGGAATGATTTACAATTTTCTTGCGCGGCGCGAAAAATGGTGTATATTGAAATTGATGTAAATAGAATCGACGCGGAGCGTCGGGGAAAACATTCCCACGCGGGAACTGGGAAACGAGAAAAAAAGTGCAGATTACTATTGACATATGTTTTTCAACTCTTATCATTTCATTAGAAGTTGCTCATTGCAACAATCCAAAAAGCATTATAGCCCACCATATACTACGGTCGCTAAAGACCGAGCTTTAGTGTATGGTTGTTATATCCCCGGGGGACCGATTCGGTCCCCCCTCTTATTAGGAGAAAAATGGAACGCGACCAATCCGTAAGGCAAAAGGTTTATGTTTTTGTAGATTTTTGGAATTTCCAATTAGGCCTGAACAGAAGTGTCAATTTTGATAAAACTTTTAAGATCGATTGGATGAAGCTACCGGATGTTATTGGGGAAGTTATACAACTGCTTTTACCAAATGACCCGATATTCGTCGATGAAGTGCGCGTTTACGTTTCTTACGACCCACAGAAAGATTCGTCGTTGAAAAGATGGGCAAATGATTGGCTGGCAACGAGACCTCGCTATAAAGTGACTATTAAGGAAAGGACAAAACGAGATAAACCCGCGTATTGTTCTAAATGCAAGACCGAAATACCAAAATGCCCGAAATGTGGGACTACATTAAGAGGCAGTTTTGAAAAAGGAATCGATACGAGTATAGTTACCGATTTGTTGAAACTCGCCTGGGAGGAAGCTTATGATATTGCAGTCATTATTTCATCGGATGCCGATTTCGCCCCTGCCGCGGTATATCTTGGGGAAAAAGGTAAGAAGATTATAGCCGCAGGATTCCCTCCTCTTGGTAAAACTCTGAGACAGTCTTGTTGGGCGCAAATCGACATAAATTCAAAAAAAGAAGAATTAAGGTTCCTCGGAATGCCACCGACCCATACAAATTGAAATCGAGATTGCCTGAAATTTTCCTTGACTTTCGAAAATAGTCTTTTACGTTTTGGTTGAAACAAGGGAGCATGCTCACTTGTTTATAGCGAAAATCGGCGTAATCATCGCTAACTCATTGCTCTTTAATAACTTATTTCCAGTTTGATGCCCTCTCGATTCGGTATTCAATGCTCTCGATTCGGTTTTGCGGGGTCTCGACTCAGTCTTCCGGGGTTTTGACGCGGTTTTGCGTGGTCTCGA
>DAOWNU010000385.1 GCA_030642425.1 bacterium
ATCGCCATTTCCGCGGCTGCTTTTGTAGTTCCGTAAGGCGAGATCGGGGCCAATTCGATCTCCTCGGTGATGGGAATCTCGCGTGGATCGCCGCATACCGCTACCGTGGACGAGAAAATGAGTTTTTCGACGGAAGACTCCTTCATCGCGCGGAGAAGGTTCACCGTGCCGACAACATTTTGCTCCCAATAATAAACGGGATTCGCCATCGATTCTGGGATTATACATTTGGCCGCAAAGTGCATCACTACATCGGGTTCGCAGCTTTTAACTGCTTTGGAAATCTGCACGGGATCGGTCAGATCGCCGAGGATGAATTCCGCGTCCGGGGGTATAACCTCGCGATAGCCCGTGGACAGATCGTCGAAAACGATTACATCGTAGCCCTCCCGGAGGAGTAAAGCCACACAATGGCTGCCAATATATCCGGCGCCGCCGGTTACGAAGATTTTCATAATTTTCCGATTTTGGTTAGTGCTTTTTCGTAAGTTTCGATTTTATTTTTCGCTATTTTTTCCCATGAATACAGGTCTTTTGCCTCGACTCTGCCTTCTTTGCCCATTTCGATCAATCTATCCTTATTCGAGAAAGAACCGATAATTACTTCCGCCAATTTCTCGGAAATCAACGGCTCGTTCACGATTATCCCTCCGCCTGTTTTTTGGGCAATCTCCGGGGCGGCTCCGCAAGGCGTCGAGATAAAAGGGCATCCACATGCTAGGCACTCTATTAGAGGCATAGGGAAACCCTCTCGACGACTCGGGAGCACCGTTATCCAACCTTTTCCCATTTCCTTCCAGATTTCTTTTTGTGGCGCTCTTCCCCTAAAATCAATGTTATCTTCGATCCCGCTTTCGGTGGCTATCGTTTTGCATTTATCCAGAAGTGGCCCGTCCCCGAAAATAATCAACCTTGCCGTTGGAAAAGCCTCGACAACCTTGGCCCATGCGGAAACAAGAACGTCGGTGCGCTTCAAATGGATAACCCTCGAAGCATAAACAGCGCACGGCTGCGAACGCCATTCGTTTTTATAGGCAAAAGCTTCGTTCGGAACGCCATTGGGAATTACGACAGGACGGGCATTCGGGCAATATGAGACGAGCTTTTTCGCGAGGTAGTTTGAAACGACCGAAACAGCATCGTATCGACTTACTATTTTGCAGAGGAGGTTTCGATAAATCGATAGGCTATCGAGAAGATGTATATCGCTGCCGTGGCCGGCATAGACGATAGCTTGTCCCGGCCTTCGCGCATTTAACAGGGCTTTTCCCGCAGCGGTGAAAAAAGCCTCGATAACCTCGCGATCGGCAAATTCATCGCGGATCGTTCGCTCGAAAGATTTTAGGAATCCCGGTAGAGCAAAAAACAGAGCGGGATTTTTTTTAAGGTTTGGCCAGATTCCGGCGCCATAGGCGATTTTCTTTGCCGATTTAGGCTTGAACCTTATGCGGATAACGTCTTCGAGAGGCTCTCCCTGAAAACTCCCCTCGAATTCGGGCGCGATAACTTTCACATCGTGACCGAGGTCACGCAATGCATCGACTTGATTGGATATATATACTCCGGCGCCATCGCCCTTGAATCTCGGATAGCTTGTTGTTGCAATACCAATTTTCAAGCTATTCGCCTTTCAAGCCCCGAGTTGCATTCATATTGATGAGCATATTATGGTGGATTTTTTCCCTCATTGTTGGGTCTCCTGCTCGATCCACCATTTCAGAGTATCCTCGAGGGATTTTGCGAGCGGGATTTTCGGTTCCCAACCGGCCTCGTCGCGCAGTTTCTCGTAGCTCCCGAAAACCAGAGGAACATCGACGGGCCGCAGCCTTTCCGGATCGACCGCGACTCGAATGTTTTTCCCGGAAATCCCTATCAACGTGGATAGTATTTTTTCTATTTTCACCGGACTTTCAGAACAGATATTGAAGGTGCCGATTTTCCGGCTTTCCAATATAACACAATACGCCGTTACAACATCCCGAACATCGGTAAAATCCCGTGCGGCGGACAGGTTGCCCACGCGAACCTCATTATCCGATTTCCCAAGCGAAATTTTTGCAACCTGCCTCGCAAAAGAAGATACGACAAAGCTATCCGACTGTCCCGGGCCGATATGGTTGAAGGGTCTGGCAATAATAACGGGCATCTTGTATATCCGGCGGTATTGAATCGCCGCCAGTTCCACGGATGCCTTCGATGCGGCGTAAGGATTATTGGGATTTATCGTTGATTCTTCGGCAAAAGGCAGGTCGGTCTCGTCTTTTGGGGGGCCATAGACCTCGCCGGTGGATACTATCAACAATGCCGTATCGGGTTTCATCTGACGCGCCCACTCTAATAAGTTCAGAGTGCCCATCAGGTTAACGCGCCATGTAGTTACCGGGTCTTTTATAGAAAATGGGACGAATGCTATCCCCGCGAGATGGATTATCGCATCCGGTTTCTCCGTATCGAGTATTTTCCACAGGCTTTCCCGGTCCGTAATATCGCAGGGGTAGAGCTTGCAATCCGGGTTGACGAGATGGCTCACATCCTCCGACGGCAGATAAGAACCGGCGACCTCATGCTTGTGAGAAATAAGGTCGCTCGCCAAATATCGGCCCACAAAACCCTCTATGCCGGTAATAAATACTTTCATCGTTCCGAGCTTTCACAACCCATTATTTCACCGTGGATTCGTGGCGCTTTATA
This sequence comes from bacterium, assembly GCA_030642425.1. GTDB lineage: Bacteria > UBP14 > UBA6098 > UBA6098 > UBA6098 > DAOWNU01. Next base: position 2,692 of record DAOWNU010000385.1, read on the forward strand.
TCGGCGTCCACCATCATCTCGACGAGTTGTTCAAAAGAAACAGTCGGTTCCCAACCGAGTTCTTCTTTTGCCTTCGACGGGTCGGCC
>DAOWNU010000428.1 GCA_030642425.1 bacterium
AAGATTATTCCGTTCCGCGAGTTTAATGTCGAGCCGGGAGAATACGAATGCCGATTCATACCGCTGAACGCGGACGGCGATCCGGGGACGCCGACGATAGTGAATTTGACTGTGGAACCGTATTAGTTAGAATGCAGAATGTATAATGTAGAATGGGGGCGACTGAAAGGTCGCCCCTTTTTTATATCCCCCCCCGGCAAACTCCCTTCGACTCCGCTCAGGGAACGGTCGGTCGTTGAGCGGAGCCGAAACGACTTTTATTATCGAGCGGGACGCTCGACCTTTTAAAGATGATAAAAAATCCCAAAGCAAATTTGAGGGAGATTAGAATTTTTTGCCTATTGCATTAACCGGCACGATTAGTTATTATCTATGCGATTATGATCGATAAATCGCGGCATAAAATAATGATATTCACGCTCGGCTGTCCGAAAAACGACGTCGATTCAGAAATCCTCGCGAGAAATCTTTTGGAGAGCGGCTGGACAGTTGTGGATTCGCTGGAGGACGCAAACGTTGTTATTGTCAACACCTGCGCCTTTATCGATCACGCGCGCGCCGAGAGTATGGAAAGTATCTGGGATTTTATCGGCGAAAGGGAAAAGGGGAATATCGACGCCGTTATCGCGACCGGATGTCTTGCCGAGCGTTACGGGGCATCGCTTGCGAGCGATATGCCCGAACTCGACGGCGTTATCGGCAACAGGGATATCGACAAAATTCCCGACCTTATCGAGGCCGCGCTGCAGACCGGGCGGACATATCACGCTTCGCCGCAGGATTTTAGCGAAAATTGGTATAACAGGCCGACCGGACACACTCATCCGGCGTGGGCCTATCTCAAAATATCGGAGGGCTGCGACAATCGCTGTTCCTATTGCGCGATCCCCGGAATTCGCGGCGGCCTGAGGAGCGTCCCGCTTGAATCGCTAATAAAACAGGCGCGGCACGTGATAGAGCGCGGGGCGCGGGAACTGGTTATTATCGGGCAGGACACGACCGCTTACGGCCACGATTCCGGTCAAAATCTTTTCCCTGAGATGCTGCGGAAAATATCGGAGATCGACGGCGATTTCTGGATCCGCGTGTTGTATGTTCATCCGCGAAATCTCACCGACGAGAATATCGGCGCGCTTGTCGAAACCCCAAAAGTCGTTCCGTATATCGAAATCCCGATTCAGCATATTTCCGACCCGATCCTCGAGAGAATGGACAGAAAAGTAACTTCCACCGAAATAAGAGACCGGATTGCAAAGTTAAAGGAGATTCGCCCCGAAATGGCTCTCCGAACCAGTGTGATAGTCGGTTTTCCGGGGGAGACCGATGCGGATTTCGACGAACTGGCGAGCTATCTCGAATCGGGACATTTCCTGCACGGCGGCGTGTTCTCATACTCAAAAGAGGATGGCACGCAGGCTGCTCGATTCGACCGTGAAGTTCCGGCGCGTGTTACCGAGACACGCCAGCAGCTTCTGGAGATAATTTTCGACAATTTGCGTATCGAGAATAATAAGAACATGGAGAACAAGAAGTTACGGGTTCTTGTCGAGAGCGGAACGGACAGGCACGATCTTCACTGGGGAAGAACCGAGTTCGACGCGCCGCATATCGACCGAAAAGTTCGTTTTCGCGGCGATGCCGAGGTGGGGGATATTGTCGATGTCAGAATAATCCGTGGAACGGAGATGCACCTGCTGGGGGTGAAGGAATGAGAATATTTTACTCGATTGTTATTCTGCTCGTTCTCTCTTCGGTTTTGCGGGCCGGCGATCACATGGCGCGATATAGTCGGGGCGTAAAATATGTCGAGGAGGGCAAGACCGCCGAGGCCCGCGCGATATTCGAGGAGGTAAAGCGTTTTCCTGTCGAGTTGGGTCTGCTGGACAACGCGGAATACTGGATTGCGGTGAGCTATTTCGACGAGGGGAAATACGATATTGCGGTGAGCCATTACCGCGCCGCGCAAAATCTTCCCGACGGCAACAAGGCCGCCGCCGCACAGTTCGAGCTGGCATACGCCGAGGCTCTTTCCGGCGATACGGCCTCCGCAATACTCGAGTATTACAGGGTCGCCGCACTTTATGCCAATTCCGGCCTTGTCGAACGGGCTGAAAGAGAGATAGCCGCGCTCGGCGGGCCGACCGAGGCCAGTATCCCGCCATACGGCCCGTTGACCCCGTCTCTGATTTCCGCAAAAGTCGAACCGGCGCCGTCCCCGGAAACGGTTGCGACCGCGCCGTCTCCCGAAAAAGAAGGGCCGGTTATCGCCACCGAAGGCCCGCTCGCGGGCGCGGAAATTCCGGTTCTCCAGAAACCAAAGCCAAA
>DAOWNU010000356.1 GCA_030642425.1 bacterium
ATTCTTTCGATATCTTTTTTAGACCTAAGCCCCTTAATTTTTTTCTTTGCATCGAGCAAGGATTCTTTTGCATCTTCGATCTTTTCCGTTTTCAGGAATATCTCGCCAAGTTCGATACGGGATTCGGCATAGACGAGCCAATTACCAATTTTTTTCGCAAGGTCGATAGCCTTTTCGAGATTTTCACATGCCTTTTCGAGATCGCCCTCGCCCATATTGATAATCCCACGCAATTTCAGTGCCTCGGCCATGGCAAAATCGTTTCCGGTTTGATTTATGATCTGGAAAACCTTGTTGACATAGAACCTCGCAACCAGAAAATCGAGCAGTTTGATACTGAGTTTCGCCCTTGCAAGATAGACCAGCGCCAAAAGATTAAGATCGCCGGATTCGGTCGAGAAACCGAGCGCCTGCTGCAGATGCTGGATAGCGCTGTTTATCCGGTTCATATCCATTTCGGAGACCGCGATATCGAGATAGCAGGATGCCAGTCTGCCATAGTCCTCTTCATTCTCGATAAGTGTGAGCGCATTGTCGAAATGCTCCAACGCCTTCTCCCAGTCGCCCCTGATTATGAACGACACGCCCTTATTTATCTCGATATCCGCCTTGAAATCGCTATAACTTTCGTCGGTGCAATAGGAAATGGCCTTTGCGTAATGCCCGTCCATTTTGTCCCAATCGCCCTTCTCCAGAGCGATATTCCCAAGGTCTAAATATATTCTGGACATGCCCTCTCGAAAATCGCCAATAAGGGCCAGCGCGTCCATATACTCATTCTCGGCGGCTCCCCAATCGGCCCACACGTAATATATATCTCCAAGCAGTTTATGAATTCTCCCGTGGAAATAGTCGCTCTCGTTATCAGCTTTCCTGCCGTGAAGTGTGGTTAGCAGCTTGAATGCGCCCTTATAATCGCCGTGGGTTATAAGCCCATCCGCAAAGGTAATAAGGGCTTCATAATAAGGATAGCCGACACTAACATCCTCGATAATCCTGTCCCTCAGAACCGACATGTGTTTTATTGTATCGAATGCTGGATCGGGCATTTTTCAGTTTCTTTCTATATAAATCTTCACTGCCGCAATTTCAGGAGCGGTCATTTTGTTATTATTACGTCCGTTCTTTTTAAATAAGCCCTACGTCATCGATAAGGCTTCTCAAAGTTGTCCTTTCCATTGCTGTTTTCATAAAAAAGAACAAACTCTGTTTATAATATAATAATAATTGAGCTTATTTCAACTATTAATTACGTTACTTCGCTCCACAGCATAATTTAATTAGAGAATGTTCCGCGTTCAGAGGGGGAACGCCCCTCATTTAAAAAAAGGGAGGCCTTATTGCCTCCCTTTTAATTTCACCCGAAAACAAGCCTATTTGATAAGCATCAACTTGCTCATAATCTCGTTGTCCGCGGTTCTTGCGCGAACGAAATAGACTCCGGAAGGAACGTCGTCGTTGTTATTATCGACAGCGTTCCATATCGCAGTGTGTTTAAGCTCGTCGGCCGACAAAGTCTTTACCAGACGACCGCCGATATCGAGAATCTCGAGATCGAGCGCGTATCCATCCGGGACGGTTACGACAATTTTCGTTGCGGCGTTGAATGGGTTCGGATAGGCGTTCAAAGTCAATTCAACCGGCAATTGCGGCGCCTCGTTGACACCGACTAATTCCATCGGAACCTCGGCCGCATTATAGACCTCGCCGTTGAGATCGTTCTGGACATAGGCAATGATGCCCGTGTTGTCGATAACCCAGCTCGGGCTGATAATGACCATCTGGTCGTCGGTTTCGACAGCCGCGCCGGTGAGCGTGATTCCTGCGGCGGTTCCGGGGATCTCGCGAACCACGTCGTTCATCACGGCAAGAACTGGATCCGAGCCCCATGTATGCGGGATATGACTTTCGACAATGGCGTATCTCAGCTTGAGGATCGAGCCGTTGGGAACCTCGGCGGCGCGTGTAACGGTTGCCGTAAAGTTGCAGGTTCCGGTTGTTAATGCGGTTACTTCCAACTCGACTTCGTAGGGCGTATATTCAGCGGCCAGCGTATCGCAAATTTCCATATACTGTGTAAAACCGTAATCCGGACCGGGATAGCCTCCCACAACCCAATACATTCCACCAAAAATCGAAGTGGGGAACCCGGAAATGCCATAGTAGTCTTCAACATCGCCGCAACCGGTGCAAACAAAGACGTCCCCGTTGTGATAGGCGGCGATAACCACACTATCACCAAGCTCCTCTTTCAACAGAGTTAGACCCGATGCGGCCCTTTCACAATAGCCGCACCATGTGCCCGTGAATTCCTGAGCGAAGGGCATCTTCAATATAGAGTTATAGGTAGTTACCGACTGGCCGATCTCATTATCGGTTGGATTTGCGTCGCCTGTGATTTCCGCAGAAAAGGCCACGGTATAGACCATGTCTCCCGAATAGCCGGAATAGGCGGGGAAAATGACATCCTCATTCAAACCCATCGCAAGTCCGGTAACCGCCTGAACTTCCGAATATACAGTGTCGGAGCCGTGATATATCTCGCAGGTCACGTCGAAAGTTTCCGTTGTAGCGCCGTTGTTGACCGCAGTTACGGTCGGGACGAAAGGAGCCGGCGGCAGGAGGCTTGTAACAGCTTCCACTCCCGATAACTGGATGTCGTGCGGGGGAAGCGAACCGATCTTGATATCGTCCACTTTCAGGACGAATTCATCGACAGAAATGTTATGAAATGCAACATATATGTTCATACCGAGATAATCCGTGAGCGGGAGGATCGCATGTTGCCAGGTAGTCGAGACAGATAGCACCCGAAGGAGTGTGTCTTCGAAATCCGCGGGAACGGCCCCGCCGGTCGAGACTTCCACCTGAATATCGTCCAGATATGAAGGGTCCTGCGAGGCATACCAGAAATTGATGGCATAGCCGGTATCGACAGCGATGACCGGAGTGATTAGCCAATCGTCGTTGCCGGCTGCGTTATAAAATGAACCGGCGGAATTCGGGGCCGAG
>DAOWNU010000105.1 GCA_030642425.1 bacterium
GTATATAGTCCATGAATAACCGTCGCCATCGCCGTCTATCAATGTCCAATCGGCGGGGATATCCGAAACGGAATCCCAGTTTTGATTAATAGCGTAATCCATCGGGGACAGAAAACGGGCGAGCGGGGTAGGGGTCGGCAACGGCTCGAACCCTACGTCCTGCATCCCTTTTCTCATCGGCAAACCCAAAGCGACACAAACCAGAATCAGGCTTGCGAGAAGAATAGTCTTTCTCATTTGACTGCTCCTTTGTGTATAGTTAAAATTCTCGATTCATTTAATAAACGATACAAACGCGTGTTCCACATATCTCCAAACCGCTTTTTCGATCTGGAAAAAGAATTACCTATAATAAAAGTGATTTTTACCCTTCACGTCAAGGTCTTTTTAGCATTTTTATTATAATTATTGGAATATAAAGCATTTTTTTCTTCTATTGTCATTCAGGGCTTGACCTATCGTGAATTTGAGAGTAGCTTTAATCCATCGAAGCGCCGACGAACAAACACGGATAAATCGGAAAGGAAAAAATACATGGCCGCTGAAATTATCAATAACGAGGGAAAGGTTGCCGGATTGTCCGTCGTTGCAAGCACGGATTACCTGCAGGATGTTACGAGCCTCGTGAAAAGCGTGTCGACAAAACTCGGCCTCGACAACAAGGCCGCGCTGGAACTGGAGTTGATGGTCGAAGAGGCCGCCCTGAACGTTATCAACTACGGTTTCGACCCCGACGAAACCGGGGAATACGAAGTTATCCTCATGCGCAGGCCGGGGAAAGTCGTGGTCGCTATCGAAGACCGCGGGCTGCCGCTGGACATCTCAAAACTCGCCGCAGATAACGAAACCGGCATGGGAATAATGATAATGAAATCCCTCGCCGACGAGATAAGCTTCCAGAATCTGGGCCCCGGCGGCAAGCGTGTCGAGATGACAAAAAACCTTCACTATGACGATGCTGAAAAGTTCGCCACGGAGACCGACCGGTCGCCCATGGCTGAAAAGGCCCCGGAGGACGAAGAGCTTACCTACCGAATGATGTCTTCCGGCGAGGTCGTCGATCTGGCGCGGTGCGTCTATCGCTCCTACGGCTATTCCTACCTTCTCGACACTATCTACTATCCCGAAAAAGTTCGGGAGCTAATAGAATCCGGCTATCTGGTCTCGATAGTGGCGGCAAATCCCTCCGGCGAAGTCGTGGGCCATCTGGCGATAATGCTCGATTTGCCCGGCGCGAAGGTCGGAGAGACGGGGCAGGCCGTTACCGACCCGCGATACAGGGGCCGCGGCATTTTCAGCAAACTGAAGAAAATGGCGATAGAGGCTGCCCGTGAGCGCGGGATGTTCGGCATTTTTGCCTTCGCGATAACCGCCCACGAATACACGCAGAAGGGCAATGTCAAAATCGGCGCGCACGAGACCGCATTTTTGCCGTTGATGCTGCCGGAAAGGGTTGCGATTAAAAGCATCGCGGACGGCGAAAGCGGCCACCGCAGGGGCGTTGTCGTGTATTATCTGCCAATCGACAGGGGCGTCGAGCGGACGGTTTATCCGCCTTTCCACCATAAGACCATGCTGAAAAAAATTTACGAGAGGCTCGGACTTCCGAGGATATTGTGCGGCGCACGGGATACAAAACACACGGAGCCGGATGAAAGCAACTCGACCGTAATCGTTATGATGAAACCATCGAGCGGCCAGGCGTTTATCAAAGTCGATAATTATGGGAAAGATTTCAAACAGCTAATCGCACTACGCCTGCGGGAGCTTTGCCTGAAAAAAATGAGCGCGATCTGCCTCGACCTTCCCCTCGACAATCCGCTGACACAGCGATATTGTGCCGAAATGGAGAAGATGGGATTTTTCTTCACGGGAATTATTCCGGAATTCAGCCTTGCCGGTGGGGATGTGTTGAGGTTGATGTTCGTCAATAACGTGGATATTCTGTCGGACAGCCCGCATATTTATACGGATTTTGCGAGAGAACTTTACGATTACATGCTAAAATCGAGCCGAAGATAAGATAGGATAAGAGAAATTAAATATTAATAATTAAAATGCAAAATGACATATAGGAAAAATTAAATATTAAAGTTTAAAATGCAAAATGACATAGGAAAAATCAAAAAGCCCTCGATAAACAAAGTAATCTCTCGTTACTCCGCTCCGCGGTGTAACGTTTTGGGCGACGCTCCGCGTCGATGGGAATGGGGGAAAGGGTCGCTGAGCATCGCAGCAAGGAATATTTGTGATTCTTGATTTGTAATTTTTATATTTGATGTTTGATTTTTAATATCTATTTTCTAAAAGAGACCGTTTTAACAAGAAAATAACCACATACATGGAGGAAAAGATGCCCGAAAAAAATATTCAAAACGTTCTCGGCGAGATTATCGACCGCAACATCGATTCCATTGTCGAAAACTATAAACACTTCCACGCCAATCCGGAACTGTCCCTTCTCGAGAAAAAAACCTCCGCGCGCGTTGCGGAAGAGCTGCGGGCTATCGGCATCGAGGTTACAGAGCACGTCGGCAAATACCGGCTTCCCGACCGCGAAAGCTACGGCGTTGTTGGGCTTCTTGCAAACGGCGAGGGGCCGACTATCCTCATACGCACAGACCTCGACGCGCTGCCGGTTCGGGAAAAAACGGGATTGCCTTATGCCTCGCAGGTTACAGCCGAAAATGCGGATGGTGAAAAGGTTCCCGTCATGCACGCCTGCGCCCACGACATCAATATCTCATGTTTTATCGGGGTCGCGAGGGCGCTTGTCGAAATGAAGGAATTCTGGAGCGGAACGCTTGTTTTCGTTGCCCAGCCCGCCGAGGAAATAGGCCTCGGCGCGAAAGCCATGCTCGAGGACGGCCTGTATTCGCGTTTTCCCCGTCCCGATTACGCGCTCGCGCTTCACGCCGATCCCGGTCTCGGAGCCGGCAAAGTAAGTTGCTGCGGGGGTTACGCCCTCGCCGGTGTCGATCTCGTCGATATTATTATCCACGGTGTCGGCGGCCACGGCGCCTATCCCGAAAAAACGATAGACCCGATAGTCCTCGCCGCGAGAACGGTTCTCGCTTTGCAGACGATAGTGAGCCGCGAGCTTAATCCGCTCGATCCCGCCGTGGTTACGATAGGCTCGATAGAGGGCGGCACGAAACACAACATAATCCCGGACGAAGTGAAGCTGAAACTGACTCTGCGTTTCTACAAGGAGGAGGTCAGGGAGTCGATAATCGCCGCTATCCGGCGAATAACGAAGGGCATCGCGATATCCGCCGGCCTTCCCGAAGACCGCGCGCCGGAAGTTATCTACGGCGAAGAATTCCTCCCGCCGGTATTCAACTCGCCCGTCCTTGTTCGGACACTTTTCGATTCGTGGAGAAAAGCCCTTGGCGAAGAAAACGTCTCCTCGGTCGATCCGAGGATGGTGGGCGAGGATTTCGCATACTTCGCGCCCGAAGGTTCGGGAATACAGGCGTGCATTTTCTGGGTGGGATGCAGCGATGCCGAAGAACTCGAACGTTTCCGCGCGCAGGGTATCGAGCCGCCGTCGCTGCACTCGCCGCAGGTTGCGCCGGTTCCGGAGCCGACAATTCGCACCGGCATCCGGGCGATGGTCTCCGGCATTATCGAGGTAATAGACCGCTTCCCGGCTGTGCGCCCTTAATCTCGTATCCCACAATAAAAACAAGCAACGCTTGATTTTCTGCGAGAAGGGCGTATATTCAACCGATAATATTTTGGACTTTTCCAAATCCGAACGGGAGAAAGAATGGCATCGAAAAACAACGTTATGAAAGATATTACGGCATTGTGCAAACGCCGGGGATTTATTTTCCGTTCGAGCGAAATCTACGGCGGAATCGCCAGCACATACGATTGCGGCCCGCTGGGTGTCGAACTGAAAAGGAATGTCAAAGAACTCTGGTGGCGCGATATTGTGCAGTTGCGCCCCGATATCGAGGGGATCGACTCCGCCATCCTTATGCACCCGAAGGTCTGGATCGCCAGCGGCCATGTCGATGAGTTCGTCGATCCGCTGGTCGAGTGCAGGCAATGTCATCACCGGTTCAAGGCCGACGAGTTGAAAAATCTCGAACAATGCCCCGACTGCGGCACAAAAGATTGTTTCACCGAGCCGAAGCTGTTCCACCTGATGTTCCAGACATATATGGGGCCGGTGCAATCCGAAGACAGCATCGCCTATCTTCGCCCGGAGACGGCGCAGGGGATATATGTCAATTTCGAGAATGTCCGCACGCCCGCGCGGCAGAAAGTGCCTTTCGGGATCGCGCAAATCGGCAAGGCGTTCCGAAACGAGATAACGCCCGGCAATTTCACATTCCGCACGCGCGAGTTCGAGCAGATGGAAATGCAGTATTTCGTCTATCCCGATAATGCCGAGAAATGGTATAAATACTGGAAATCGCAGCGCAAAGAATGGTATATGAGCCTCGGTTTCAAGATGGAGAATCTTCATTTCCACGCACACGAAAAGCTGGCCCATTACGCGCGCGCCGCCACGGATATCGAATACGATTTCCCGTTCGGACGAAGCGAGTTGGAGGGGATACACAACCGCGGCGATTTCGACCTTTCGCGGCATCAGGAGTTTTCCGGCAAGAGTTTCGAGTATTTCGATCAGGAGCGCGACGAGAGATATATCCCGTTCATTATCGAAACATCGGGGGGCGTGGATCGCTGCATTCTCGCGCTTCTCGTGGACGCCTACGAGGTCGAGCCGGAAAGGGATAACCCCGACAAAATGCGTGTGGTCTTAAAACTTCACCCGAAAATCGCGCCCGTAAAAGTCGGGATCTTCCCGCTGGTCAAGCGCGACGGCATGCCCGAAATCGCCCGCAAGATCGAGTCCGACCTGAGACGGCATTTCATGGTCTTTTACGACGACGGCGGCTCGATAGGCAGGCGCTACCGCCGCCAGGACGAGGCCGGAACCCCGTTTTGCATCACTGTTGACGGCCAGACTTTGGAGGACGACACGGTCACTATCCGCGAGCGGGACACGATGGTTCAGGTTCGGACAAAAATCGGCGATATTCCCGACGTTGTTCGGCGATATACCGTAGATTGGGAGCGAAATAAGGGGCTGCCCGGCGGAAAATAACACTTGCGCGGAACGGTTTCGAGCGGTATTGTTAGTTATGGTTTCGAGCCGAGTCGAATTTTACAGAGAGCGATTATGTTAATATGGGCTTTTGCAATCCTGTTGATGGATATTCTCCTTTTCGTGCACCTTTTGCCGGACGGGAGCGCGGGCAATTACACTTACTTTCTCTGCGCCGGAATAGCGGTCTGCGCCATCGCGGTAATTATCCGAACGATAACAAGGATTAAGGCCGGGCGTTTCGAAAAACTCGATGAAGAGTTAAAAGAAATGCGCGGCGAGAATAAGGAGCTGCTCGGGCGCATCGGCAGCCTCCGCGAACAAGAAATAATCAACCGCACGGATAAAGACCTTATCTGAACGATAGGGTCACGGCAATGTAAAATACAAAATTAGCAATTAGCATTGCAAAATTGCCCGTCAAATGCGGATGACAACGGGGAAATATTTGTCATTCCGGCCCCCGAGCCGGAATCCAGTGGGAGGTGGGTGCGATTCAATATTTCTTTAAAAACCGTTTGCGTATTTCTTATTTTGGATTTATATTTGGGCAAAATTAAACGACGCAGAGCGTCGGGGAAGACGTTCCCACGCAGGAGTTGGGGAACGAGATCAAAAAGATACTGTTGTTGAAATAGGTTGACAATTATTCCCTCCCCTGTATTGTTTACGGGGGAGGGAAAACGAAAAAACCATGAAACGCAATTTGCAAATCTTAATTTTCTTATTAACCGCAATTGGTCTCTTCGCCGAAAGACCGGTAATCGAACTGCTACAACCGCAATCTCTAACACCAACAGAATATGGCCCAATAGAATATGTTGATGATTCTCATTATGTGGCGATCAGGAAATGGGACTCGTGCAATTGCACGTCAGATATTTTTCAAACTATACAGCTTTACATCCACGATTCTGATGGCATTGACTGGTCAACTTTAGACATAAAGGTATTAGCTTTCGGTGGTGCGATTAATACCATATGGTGGTCGTCCCCCCCCTTCTATTATTTCCTGCCGGGAAGTCTCGATTTTTCGGTCGATTCCGTCGCCGTTGCAGAATTAACCTGGGCAACGCAGCAAGATTATTCACTCGAGATAGATTCCATTTCAGACACTTTAGGAATCGCAACTATAACGCCTCTTGGCAGGGGAACGAGGCCGGAATTTTTCTGTCACGATAGCTGCAATTACGGGTCTTATTACTTTGGTCCTTGTTGCCTGAACGTAGGCGATATTAATTCTCCCGGTTTCGGCCATACAGCAGCGCCCTTATGGGAGTTTCCAACGCATATTTCTGTAGGGGTTTTGGATTTAGCGGGTGATGGGAATATCGCAGGTTATTACTTCTGTGTCGATTATAGCGGGCCGTCAGCATCGCATCCCCGGCCTGCGAACGGCGCAACAGTCGATACACTTCATCCGATTATCGGAATCACAATACTCGACACAATATGGGTTCGCCATACCGCCTACCCAAATCCAATGGATCCATATTTCCCGCACTGTCCATGTTACGACACGCTTTGCACAGATAGCACGGGGGCATTGCTCGAATTCCCATATTGCGGAACGAAATATATAGAGTGGAACACCATCGACACCAACTCGATACGTTTTTCAGTA
>DAOWNU010000170.1 GCA_030642425.1 bacterium
GGGGCTTCTTCTGATGATCCCGAATATGCATAAGATTGCGGCGGAGCTTCTTCCGACGGTTTTTCATATCGCCGCGAGGTCGCTGGCATGTCAGGCTCTGTCCATCTTTGGAGACCATTCGGATGTTATGAACTGCCGGACGACCGGCTACTGCATGTTATCGTCGGGCAGCATTCAGGAGGTCATGGATATCGCCTTGATCGCTACTGCGGCCAGCATCGAAGCGAGGCTCCCGTTCCTGCACTTCTTCGATGGATTTCGCTCGAGCCACGAGATTCAAAAGATTCATGTTCTCGATAAGGAAACGATGATCGAGATGATCGAGGACGAGTTCGTTATCGCACACCGCAAACGCGGTCTTTCGCCCGATCATCCAATGCTCAGCGGCACGAGCCAGAACCCGGACGTCTATTTCCAGGGGCGCGAGACGGTCAACCCATTCTATATTAAAGTCCCGGGGATCGTCGAAAAATACATGCGCAAGTTCGAGAAACTCACGGGCCGGAAATATGAGATTTTCCAGTATGTGGGCGCGCCGGATGCCGACAGGGTTCTTATCCTGATGGGTAGCGGCGCAGAAACCGCCGACGAGACAATCAACGCGCTTGTTGCCGCCGGACACAAGATTGGAGTAATCAAAGTAAGGCTATACAGACCGTTCAGTATCGAGCATCTGGCCGCGGCACTTCCAAAATCCGTGAAAAAGATCGTGGTGCTCGACCGCACGAAAGAGCCGGGATGTATCGGCGAGCCGCTCTATGAGGACGTCGTTACCGCTGTCGATGAGATGCTCGAAAGCGGGATAGCCCCATTCGAGACGAGACCGTATATTATTGGCGGGCGTTACGGCCTATCCTCGAAAGAATTCACTCCCGGCATGGTCAAGGCGGTGTTCGACAATCTCAGCAGCGCCAGTCCGAAGAATCATTTTACCATCGGTATCCACGACGACGTTACGGAAACCAGTCTCGAATGGACGGAGGATGTTGTAACAGAGTGCGCGGAAGCCTATCAGGCGATGTTCTGGGGACTCGGCTCCGACGGCACGGTCGGCGCGAACAAGAACACTATCAAAATTATCAGCGAGGGCACGGACAAGTTCGTTCAAGGCTATTTCGTGTATGACTCCAAGAAGGCCGGCGCCCGCACTACGAGCCATATCCGTTTCTCCGATAAGCCGATAAAAAGCACGTATCTTTGCCAGAAATCGGATTTCGTCGGATGTCATAACTGGACGTTTATCGAGAAATACGACATGCTGAGATATCTTCGGGAAGGCGGAACTTTTCTTCTAAACTCACCATTCACACCGCAGGAAACATGGGAGAAACTGCCGAAAAAGGTTCAAAAAGTGCTGATCGACAAGAAGGCCGAATTCTACGTTATCAACGCTATCGACCTTGCGATTAAGCTCAAACTCGGCGCGCGGATAAACACGATAATGCAGACCGCATTTTTCAAGATCGCCAACATCATTCCTATCGACGAGGCCGTCAAGCTTATCAAGGAGCATATCCAGAAGACCTACGGCAAAAAAGGCAAAGAGGTCGTCGAGATAAACTTCGACGCCGTGGATAACGCCCTCACGAATATCCACAAGGTTGAAATGCCCGCCTCGGCGACCGGCGATATTCCGATGCCGCCTATCGTGCCCAAACACGCGCCGAAATTCGTTCAGGAGGTAACCTCGCAAATAATCGCGCTCGAAGGCGACAATGTGAAAGTCTCGCAGATGCCCGCTAACGGCCAGTGGCCCACCGCAACGACGCAGTATGAAAAACGCAATGTCGCCGTGAATATCCCTGTCTGGAACCCGGCCCTCTGTATTCAATGCGGGCTGTGCAGTCTCGTATGCCCGCACGGAGCTATCCGGATGAAATATTACGACGGGAAGCATCTCGAGGGCGCGCCGGAGACCTTTAAATCGACCGACGGCAAAGGGAAAGAGTTCGCCGGAATGAAATTCTCGATTCAGGTGGCGCCGGAGGACTGCACGAGCTGCGAACTTTGTGTCGAAGTTTGCCCCGCCAAAGACAAGGCAAACCCCGAACGCAAGGCGCTTGGTATGGAGCGGCAGTTAGAACTCCGCGTGCCGGAAGTTAAAAACTGGAACTTCTTCCTCGACATTCCCGAAGTGGCGCCGGAGAAAATCAAGAAGGCCACGGTAAAGGGAAGCCAGCTTATCCGCGCGATGTTCGAGTTCAGCGGAGCCTGCGCCGGATGCGGCGAAACGCCCTATGTTAAGCTCGTAACCCAGCTTTTCGGCGACAGGGCGCTTATCTCGAACGCCACGGGATGTTCGAGTATCTATGGCGGAAATCTCCCGACAACGCCGTATTGTATGCGTGCCGACGGCCTCGGACCGGCCTGGACAAACAGCCTCTTCGAGGACGCCGCCGAAATAGGTTTCGGATTTAGATTGACCGCCGACAGGTTGAACACCGAGGCTATCGAGTGGCTCGGAAAGGCCGATTATGTTCCCGCCGACCTGAAAAAAGCCCTGCTCGAAAGCGATCAGAGCGTCGATTCCGAAATCGAAGCGCAGCGCGAAAGAGTCAAGAAACTCAGAGAAATCGCTTTGAAAAGCGGCGATAAATATATGGACTCTCTTGCCGGTTTCCTCGTCCGAAAATCTGTTTGGGTATTCGGCGGCGACGGTTGGGCCTACGACATCGGCTACGGCGGCCTCGACCACGTGCTCGCATCGGGGAAGGACGTAAATGTGATGGTTCTGGACACGGAGGTCTATTCCAACACCGGTGGCCAGATGTCCAAGGCGACGTCCCGCGGAAGCACGGCGAAATTCGCTTTCGCCGGCAAGCAAATGCCGAAAAAAGACCTCGGGATGATGGTTCAGAGCTACGGCTACGTCTATGTCGCGCAGGTCGCGATGGGCGCCAACCCGAACCAGACTGTCAAAGCTTTCGCCGAGGCGGAAAGCTATCGCGGGCCGTCGATAGTCATTTGCTACAGCCCGTGTATCGCCCACGGTATCAACATGTCAAAGCAACTCGACGAACAGAAAAAAGCCGTCGATTCCGGCCATTGGCTGCTCTATCGCTACGATCCGCGGAGCGTAAAGCAAGGGCTGAATCCGCTCCAACTCGACTGCAAGAAGCCCTCGATTCCGATTACCGACTATATGTATAGCGAGAACCGCTACAGAGTTCTCAAGTCGATTGATCTCGAAAGGGCGGGAGAGCTGGCGAAAATGGCCCAATACGACGTCGACCGCCGCTGGAATCTCTACAAGCAGCTATCCGAGATGGACTTCAGCTGGGCGAAAGATGAATAGCCCTGTGAGATAGTTCTTCCCGACGTTCGGGGGGCGGATTTCCGCCCCCCGATGACGTGGGATAGATAAGGTTATGAGGTCGAATAATGATAAATGAAGCGACTATCACCAAAATGAAGCAGCTACCCGATTCACTCGCGGAAGAGGTTAGCGATTTTATCGAATTCCTATTAACGAGGCACGACAACGCGCAATGGCAGTTGTGGATGCAGTTCACCGAGGGTCTGAAAGCTGCCGAGTCGGATTTCGACGTCTATCTGTCGAATCTTGAAGATTACGAGAATCGTCTGGCGAACGGGGAGATCAAATGGTAAATTGTGCCCGCAGCGATGTTGTTTTATTATTGCTCCTGTCAACCTTGCCCCTGTTTGGCGTCGATTCGAAAATCGACCTTGTTACAGTTTTCCCGGACAGGGCCACTGTTGTGCGAACCGCGAAAATTTCCCTGTCATCGGCGGGCGAGCATCTGATAGAAATGTCCGGGATACCGAGCGCCGCCGACGCTTCGACCGTGCGCCTGAAAGGAACCGGCACCGGCAAAATGGCATTCGGCGCCGTGCAGATGACTAAAGATTATGCCCCGCCGGACAGCGGACGAATCGCCGAAATCGAGGAGAGATTGAAGGTCATAAACGACGAGCTTCAGGCCTTGGTGCAGCGGCGGCAGGCTATCGATATCGAGCGCGGCTTCCTCTCGAAAATCGGCGACATCTCCGCGGGAAGCGCAACCGACGAACTGAAAGCGGGAACTGTCAACGCCCTCGCCTACGACAAAACCTTCGCTTTCCTCGACGATAAACTTACCGGTTTGGCCGACCGTCAGGTAGAACTCTCGAAAACCGAGCGCGACCTGAAAGACGAGCGAATCCGGCTTCAGCGTGAGCGAAGCAATCTCGGCTACGGCGTGGATAAAGGCTATATCGCCGAATTCACGATAAAAAATAATGCCGCGGGAACCGCCAATGTCGAGCTGTCATACACTGTTTGGAACTCCGGCTGGTATCCGGCCTACGACGCCCGTTCCAATTCCGAAACCGGCGCTGTCGGGCTGACATACTACGGCATTGTCCGGCAGCGCAGCGGCGAAGATTGGGACGATGTAAAAATTGTCCTGTCAACTTCACGGCCGTCGCTGGGGGCCAGAGCGCCGAAACTCGAGCCGTGGTATTTGAACGTGCTCGAGGAATATCGTCGCAGGGAAACGCGTGTGGGCATGAGTAAGATGGGCGCGGCCGCTCCGCAATCCCCGATGATGGCTCTTTCCACCGAGGGTATCGAGGAGTCTGCCGACTTTTTCGAGCCTGCCCCTATCGAGCATATTGTCGCGGAGGCGGCGGTATCGGGCGGCGGGAGCGTTCAGTTCGAGATACCCGGAAGGGCCGACATTCCCGCGGATAACAGCATCAAGAAGCTTGTGGTTGGCGAGTTCCAATTCGACATGGAGGAGACCTATATTTGTGTCCCGAAAATCACGGAGTTCGCCTATTTGCGGGCGAAATTCACAAACGAGACGGAATTCCCCCTGCTCGCGGGCGCGGTGTCCATTTTTCAGGGGCAGAATTATGTCGGCGATTCCAATATCGAATTCGTGGCTCCGGGGGAAGAAGTCGAACTCAGCATGGGCGTAACCGAGGCGATAAAAGTCGAGCGCAAGATTCTAAAGGAATTCGCAGCCAAAGGAGGGTTTTTCGGCGGCAAACGCAAGCGAGCCTATGCCTATCGAACCGAAATCGTAAACAACCTGAGTCGCGCGATAGAGATCGAGATTTTCGAGCAGACGCCGGTCTCGCGGGACAGCAGGATCGAGATCGAAGACATCGAATACCTGCCGAAACTCGACGACAAGCCCGAGCGCGGCATATTCAGTTGGAAAATAAATATCCCGGCGGGGGAGAAGAAGAACGTGGAAATCAGGTTTATTGTTATCTACCCGAAGGACCTCGATATTACCGGGCTTTGAGGCAATTGGATATAACAATGGAAATATAAAACATGGGTGCGTTGCAATAAGTGGGTCTCGAATGAGGCCTAATGAATTACTTGCAAATAAGTTATAAAGAGTTATATTCGTGTCATGAGAAGAACAAAAAAA
>DAOWNU010000009.1 GCA_030642425.1 bacterium
ATGCGCGGGAAAATCGACGGCGGCGGTCCGTTCGGAAAGCCATTTGAGCAGCTCGTGCCGTCCCCAGGCCATATAGTCGTTGTATTTCAGGTTTCTCGGATTTCTTGTGTGTTTTGGCATGTTATTTTTCCCCCGATATTAGTTTTGTTTCGACAATTCCCCATAATGAACGTAATCTCGATGGTTTTTATTTGAGTTGCAAAGGCCTTCCCGCGAAAGTCTAAGGCCTTCCCACCAAAGTCCGAGGCCTTCCCACAAAAGTCTAAGGCCTTTCCACGAAAGTCTGAGACCTTCCCGCCAAAGTCTAAGATCTTCCCACTAAAGTATAAGACCTTCCCGTCAAAGTTAGAGGCCTTCACACGAAAGCCTAAGGCATTCATGGCAAAGTCTAAGGCATTCCTGCGAAAGTCCGAGGCCTTCACACGAAAGTCTAAGACTTTCCCGCCAAAGTCCGAGGCCTTCACACGAAAGCCTAAGGCCTTCCCGCGTTGTCAACCACGGGCATTTGCGCCCTTTTTGACCGTTTTCTTAAAAAGAACAATGAATCATTCGGGACTCAATATAGAGTAAACTTCCAAATTCCTTTGTCAAGCGGAAAATAATAATATATAGGTAATAGGTAAAAGGTAATAGGGCAACGCCCCATACTGCCGAAGAATAAGATGTTAGATGTGGATTAATCCCGGCCCGCAAAAACCAGCATGGTTTGATGTCGCTTTTCGTGGCTCCGCGCGAGTCGAAGATATTTCTCTGCCGATGTCGATTTGTCGTGGCGTTTTGTGAGCTGAGAAAAATCGATGCGTCGAAGAATATCGATATTAACCGGACGTTTGGAATCGAAAAAAACAAGCGAATGAAGGAATCTTATACAATCGTCCGAATTCAGTTCCCTTTCCCAAAACTTAGCCTCTCCCTCCGAATCACAGGGGATAAAATAGCAGGTGTCGTCGAGCATTGTCTGCCTATCGTTGAACGGCGGAACTGACGCGAAGCGCAGTTTCTTATAAAGGCCGGATATCGCCACTTTCCACGGGGCAAAGCTATAGTCGCCAATCCCAAAAATCGAGAAACGCGGCCTCTTTTTATAAATCGAGCTTTTCCTCGAATCCAGAACGCCCGCGTGGGCTTCGAGATAAGCCCATGTTTTTGGCGCACTATCCTTTATGCTTTGCGTGTTCCGTCCTATTCCACTTTGTGTGATTATGATGCACTTTCTCGGCGTTATTCGACCGTTGGCGATATCGGAAGATTTTAGCAGGGGGTAGATGTAATCGTTTTCTAAATAGACTGTTTCACCGAGTCCGTTTATATAGCCGCAATTGTCCGGCGTTAGTTCCATTATTTTTGCCGCGTCGTGTTTGACACCGGAACGCCATATATAATTTGAAAAACCGTCGAGGTCCCGATAGCGTCGATAGTCGTCGAGGTTGGCAATCAACTCGCCGTTAACAATTCCGAAGCGGCTTATCGGTTCGAGATTCTGCATGTTCTCATAGACGAAAGCGGATTTATTGGCATCTTTTCTCTTCCGAACGACAAGCAGGCAGGCATCGACCGAAACATCGAACGTTTTTTTGGCGTCGATTAGATAAAGGCTTTCGTCGCAAATATGATTTTCGGAATTCCAAAAGTGGTCAAGAACCCTTCTTGCGGTGGCCGTTTTGCAGAGCATAGCGAGTATCCCGCCAAAAGCCATTTTTTCAATAAGTCGTCCGATAATCCACTCGGCTATATCGAAATTCGATTTGCCGGTCTTTGCGTCGAGGCCGCGCAATCCCTGAAAATTGTTTTTCTCCGGCAGATTCCCGCTATTCAGAGAACCCAGTGCCGAGTTTGTAACCCACGGGGGATTGCCGAGGATTAGTGTATAGCCTTCGGAGGGTGGCGAAATTCGTTGGATACTTTCTTTCGACAATATGTCTCGCTCTTCGATATTTATACAATCTAATCCGGCAAACCGTTTCCACGCGGACTCGCAATATGAAGGGTTTATCTCGTAACCTGTATAGCTGGTTTTTTCTCCCCAGGCGTCGTAGGCGGCTTTAATAAAACTTCCGAGGCCGCAAGTCGGTTCGATAACGGCCCCCGGTGCGCCGAACTGTTTCGAGATAAGGGATACTACCTCTTTTGCAAGCGGTTCGGGCGTCTGGAAATCTCCGTATTCTTTTTCTTTTGACATTTATAAAACCCGATGAACTCCGCTAACCTTTCCCGCTTCTTGAATAACCCGGTTATATTGAAGTCGCCATTGTAAGGCGTTCGATATAGTTAGGTATCCGATTTTCGGTGGATTGCTGAAAACTTCCTCCGCAAGCGTCTGCGCCTGAATTTCTTCGATGGGCAGCCTTCTATCCACGAAAAAGGCCTTTAGGTCGTCGATGTTGCCTTTGTTTTTTAGAATATTAATTATTCCTGTGGTTGTTTGGTAATCCGCTGTGCTGCTTTTGTCAATATATATCGTATGTTTGATTTTAAGGCGCCCAGTTCGTTTGCTTTGGTTGTCTGTCTTATCATAGACGAAAACGAGCAGCGAATAGCCTAAACCGTAAATCTTCTGCCTTGCCGATTTGTAAGGGCACGATGACTGAGGTTGTTTGATGCTCGTTACTTTCATGTCCACTTTCAAAACAGGGAAATCTATCCCTTTTGCGGATGACCCTTCTTTGAAGATATATTTATTACGAAGATACTCCCTAAACTTATGTTCGAGATAGGTGCCGACAGCTTTGCCATCCGTGACGCCGTAGAGTGAAGGTTCATTATGTTTCGATTCTTTTACGGCGAAGGTTTTGGCTTCTTCCCTGAGTAATTTGATTGTCAGTTTTTTTCTTGCGGCCATTCTTTCCTCATTTTAAATCGGTATTAAACTTCTGCGTCGATTCATTAATTAATCTATGCCATCGGACGCCCGGGGTCAAGTGAAATCGCGTCGAATATGGTTTTTCGTGCAATTATCTAAAGTCCGGCTCGGACAGAACGACCGCGCCGAAATCCACGGGGCGCCAGCGATGAACGAGATTTACCGCCGGAACCGCGCTCTGTAAAATGTAAATATTTGTCCCGATAGATAACAGCGAATCCGCGCAATATCCGGGAAGATTGTCCACGAACCGGACTTTTGTCCTTTTCGATATCCAGATGTCGTGGCCGCATAGCTCGTTATGAGCTGTGAAATTGTCGTTTATCTCGAACAGAGCGGCGCTGCGGCCCGTAATCACTATCGAATTGTCCGGCAGTTCGAGCGCGGGCAATTCTTCCCGAAGCCGGACAATATCCCGCCTTACGCGATAATCGGAGATAACCATACCGGCGGCAATTTTTGGCCCGAACTCATATTTGTCGGGCAGCTTTGCACGGAAACCGATATCGATAAAGGCCGGCAGGAGTAGTAAGATGGCGTATAAATATTGCCGTTTGCCGCCCGTGCCGAATATCGCGAGTATCACGAATGGTAGAATAGCGATCCAATAGCCAGCCTCGTGCGGGAGAATGAGCCAAACAACGATAAAAAGCGGGGCTGTCAGGAGAAGAAGGCGGAACGCGGAAGATTTTTCCCTTTTGCCGAACAGAGCCGTGGTCAGGCCGATGATTATCGCTATCCAGCCGAGTGTGCCAAATGCGCCGAGCGCGCGATAGGCCGCGAAAAGCATTCTCCTTTCAAAGCCCATCGCTGCGCCCACAGGAACAAAACCGCTCCATCCACGGATCGAGAGAATCGGCAGGAAAAAGAGCGCGATGAACCCGAAAATCCCCGGCAACATAAGGAAATTTCTTTTCCCCGCGCCCGCAATATGGCCGTAGGCAAAAAGCCCCGGCAGCAGGACGAGTGTCGCGGGCCGGAAACCTATCGCAATTCCAAACAGCATCCCCGCGATAATCGGCCTGCGGTAACCTATCGCGGCAAAGGCCGATATAGCCAAGCATATCGCCGGAACATAGTCCATTGTCGAGGCCGAGTTCACCCAAAAAAGCGGCAGAAAGGCGAAGACCGCCACGGCGAGTTTTTCGTTTTTAATATTCAATTGCCGGGCAAGCGCCCGGAACGCGAAAACAGCGAACAGGCCGAAGATTGCGACCGCAAGATTGCTGGCAAAAGGTGTCGCGAGAATACCGGCAAGCGTCTCCATCGCGGGACAGCCGGGCATTCTCGACGGCGAATATCGGCCTTCGCCAATCAGCATCAGGCCGGAGCGCGCGATTCGCCAGGCGTCGTTGTCGTTGCCGTAGCCCGGCGAAAGAAGCGGAAATCTGCTTATCAGAAAAGCGGGAACGAGAATCCACTAGAAACGGTTTTTATCGGCTATGCTAATTTTCATTTAAGTTTCTGTCATTTCAAAAGGACGATTCGAGTCGTGGCCGTTTGCCCATTTTCCATTTTCGCGCGGACGAGATATACACCGGAGGGAAGGGATTCGCCGGGCGTCCAAACGAATTCGCAAAAATCGCTCCCTGAGCCTGTCGAAGGGAGTTTCGTTCCGCTGGGCATTTCGACAAGCTCAATGACCGGCTCAACCCTTCTTCCGTTTATATCGAAAATCTCCACTCGACCCCTCGAATCCTCGACCCCTCGAACCCTTATCGTAACCGCCGAATTGAACGGGTTCGGATAGGCGAATAATTCTATTTCTGCGGGCAATATGTGCGGGTCATCGTTAGGCTGACCGGGTGTCGGTGAATCTGTCGGGACAATATTTTCCGACATTTCCGGGGAACGCTCCGCCGAAAAGCCCACAGGAAGGTCGCAGGCTATCGTAAAGGCGTCGATACACAAACCCTCATGCGAAAATAGATATAGGTTTGGCGAATTTATTCGGAAAGGGGAGTGGCGCGCGCCCTGAAAAAATTCGCCATCCATCCAGAGAAGAATGCGACCGGAATCTTGCAGGGCGATTTTCGGCAATTCCCATTTTCCGGGAAAATGAGGATTATCGGTCATAGAAAAATCCTCGAGATCGACAGCATCCCCGGTCATATTGAGAATTTCGCACCAAGGGTCCATCTCGCCGGACGAATCGGCTATAGCCCCGCCTGCCGGACAAACTTCGACAATCTGAAGATCGGAAATATTTTCCCATTCCGCGGCGATATCCGCGCGGATATAGGCGGCTCGCGGCTCGATATAATCGATCATCTTGCCATAATTTGAAAGGAAAACATCGTTTCTGGCGCGGTATTTCTTGTCGCAGTCGATCAGCGCTTCGGACTCTATCAATGCGAAAAGGGAGTCGATTATTGTTTCCGCCCTGCCGCTTTCCAACTCGGATTCGACCCCCTCGCCAAGCGCGAACAGAAATCTTCTCCTGAGTTCCGGCTGTTCGAGCCACCGACGCATAAGGACATTGTGGCGGGCGAGCAATTCGCCGGAATCGTCCATAACGCCGCACAGGATAGTGCGCTCGACTATCGTGAAGCCCTGATCGTTATCCCAGGGCAAGAAATGCCATTTCCCCTTGCCCGAAGAACGCCGGATATAATAATTTCCGCCGAAAAAATCGCCGTTGGAAAAAAGGATTTCGGCCACCCACCATCGAAGAAAAGAGCCGCAATCCAAGGCCGAATCGACAGTGCAGTAAAAGAGCGAATCGGGGGCGTCGTTTATCGCGTCGATAAGATCGAGAATGGGCGCAAAATCGGACTGGTCGCCGGTCTCGCGCTCCCAAAAGGCCTCGATATATTCGATTGGCCACTGCTCGAAAAGCGCGCAGGTTACGGCCTTATAAATGACATCGTCCCCGTCGAAATTATGGGCCGCGAGATAGCGCTCGTCGAGCTGCTCCATATCGAGAAAAACGCCCATATTCACGCCGTTCAACTCCATAAGCACGAAATTGTGCGTGGGTGCTTCGACATCGAGATCGTCCGCAAGGCAATAGGACGCGCAATCGTGCAGTAAGGAGGCATCGGCCCATTCCGCAACAAGATTAAACTTTCTTCTGCCGTTCCATTCCGGCCCGCGGAGCTTTATTTTATAGGATTTCTTTTGACGCGGGCGATTGCTCGCGCCACGGAATCTGACACCGACATCGAGAGCGAGAGAGTCGTCGCCGAAACGCAGCGAGCCCCCTCTGTATTGGTCCGAATAGATATCGCTGAAAAGGCTTTCGACCTGCGCCGGGGGCATCGAAAGGTGATAGACCGGAAGGGGGGACTCCCAACCTATCGCCGTGGCCTCGAGGGGAGCGGTCGGCAATGAAATATTGCCGTGGACATCGACAGAGCGGACACGAAAGCTGGCTGTTACGCCCGGAGATGTTGGTATCCGCGCAAAGCTGACAAAATAAGTGTCCGGCAACGCAATCCATGCGCCGCCGTCGAACGACCTCTCCACAATAAAGCCGCGTATCCCTTCGCGGATATACCAATGCCAGGACAGGACTATCTCGTGATGGCCGCCCTCCGCGAAAAAGCTGCCGGGGGTTATTGCAAAATTATCGGACGTATCCGCCGGAATGACGCCGATACCGGCGAGTTTTGGCGCAAAAAACTCCGAATCCACGCCGGTAAATAGCGCGCCGCCGTCGTGATGAACGAGAAACCGAAAGACCAGCGCGTATTCCCTGCCGGCCTGTATCCACGGGTCGAAAAAGGGGCAGAGCGGCTCGCTGCCGCGTATGAAACGGATTCGGTTTTGCCCGGGCCAGTGGGCCTCCATCTCGGAATAATAGAACTCCAGGATATAATCGCCGGGCGGCAGGTCGAACCGGTAGTCGGGCGAGTTTTCCCTGACCGTGGCATAGACGTTCCTCACGAGCGTGTTTTGTGTCTGCACCCATATCCACTCTCTATTTTCGCCGCTAAGATAGCCGCTTCCGGCCTCCACGGAATAGGGGCGGTCGCTCTCGAAAAACCAGCCCCACGTATCGTATGAATAGGCCGGGCCGCCGCAGTTTATTCGTATCTCCTGCGAGAAACAGTTTTTGGGGACGCCAATGCTTAGGATGAGCAAGAGCGCGATATGTGTGAAACTGCGTTGCATGATTTATTTAAGTGCCGATGTTGTCATTTCAGATATACTACTCTTTTCGTGACTGTTTCACCTGCAGGGACGGAGCCAAACCTTGCCCGAACGAGATAGACACCGGAACCGAGGGATGCGGGAGGTTGCCACGTGAT
This sequence comes from bacterium, assembly GCA_030642425.1. GTDB lineage: Bacteria > UBP14 > UBA6098 > UBA6098 > UBA6098 > DAOWNU01. The sequence continues at coordinate 7,114 of DAOWNU010000009.1, forward strand.
TTCGTAGGGGAGGGTCCGTGACCCTCCCGCGTGGGCGGGTTTGGAACCCGCCCCTACGGGCATTTTATAAACCATCCTCCCGTTGATGTCGAATATCTCGATATGTAGGGGCAATTCATGAATTGCCCCTACGGAAATCCTCACCGCCGAATTGAACGGGTTTGGATGAACGGAAATCTCGATGTTATCCGGTTTACCCGGCGTTTCGGATATCGACGTTCTTTCAGGAAAGGTGTCGCAGATTCTGCCGCAGGGGAGAATGGTCTCGCCGGTTGAATCCGGCAGGCGAACGAGACAGACTTCGACCGTATCGTAGAAATAGCCCGGACGGAACGTTACAGCGAGTGAATCTCCAAAACCCTCCGCGCCGAACTCGTGACCATAAAACGAGTAATTGCGAATCGTGTCCACGGTGAAGCGGACTTCCCAGAAGCTGGAATCGGCTAAGAATAACAGGCTGTCGTGCTCCAAATAAACTTTTGCTGTGCTGTCGTTCTCGAGCACAAGCCGGGCGGAATCCGCTCTCTCGTTGCACTGGAAAAGCTGACGGGCAAACTGGCAATTGTCGTGGAAACGGAGCATATTGAATGGCGTAGGACTTGTTTGCGCATCGCATAAGAAATTTGTGCCGCCTAAAGCCGTTATTTCCCCTCTTCCGCATCGACCATTTAAGATAACGGGTGGAAAGGAATCATATAATCCGGTGCTCACGTCAGCTCCGCCAAAGGCAACCGCCTCGAGTGCGCCAGAATCGTCGAAAGAATAAGTGCAAAACCAAGCGGAAGTTAGAGTGTCTATCCCGCAAGCAGGTTCCCATAAAGGAGAGAATTCGGTGGCAAAAGATACAGTCCAGACTATTCCACCAGCGGGATCGATGCTATCTGCCCAAAAACAAGGAAGAGTATCGATCGGGTCAATTATATTCCAATAAGGATTACCGGTAAAACAAGGCCAACCCTCTTCGGATAGGCAATCCGATGTTCTCGGATACCACCAACATTCTTGTAAAATCAGGCGTCCCCCTGCTTCAACAAAATATTGCAATGAATCTATCTTAGAAATCGACATGTTTTCATGAATGACAAGAAAATAAACGTCATATCCCCGGGGTTCGCGCCAACCGAAGTAATTATTACAATCAACAACATGCCCCTCTTTAGTCAATGTATCAGCTAAACTCTGATATACAGGTCCCCAAATCATAATTGGTGGTGTCGGGCCTATATCCGCCGGATACTTCACTAGGGCTATCCTACCAGCAAAGGCGGTTAGACAGAGGACCATGATAGTTATCAGACTTAGCTTTGCGGTTGATTTATTCAATTTTTTCTCCCCTTTTTAAAAAACTCCTTGACATTCTTCTATTGCTAAATATAATTATATTTGATTGAAAATCAATGGGTATTTGCAACAGGGGGAAAATGGGTATTTGCAACAGGGGGAAATTATGAAGTATTATCTTTTGACGATTCTTTTTGTTTTGGCTCTCGGGGCGGCGCTCATGGCTCAGGATTACGTTCCCGGCGAAATCCTCGTAAAATTCTCACCGTCCTTGCCGGAGATTACGATTTCGGATTCATCGAGAACGAATATTCCGGCTCTCAACACAACTCTCTCCTCAATAGGCGTTAGGAAAATGGACAAAATATTTCCTGCTGCTTCGGCTTCTGACCTGACAATTCTGAGCAACCGAGACGCTACCGAATTTTTTGCACCAAGAGAGCTTGCTTATTGGTTTAAGCTACGGATTCCAATTGGATTGGAAGATTCTCTTATATCGGTTTTGCTTGGTGTGCCGGGGGTCGTGAATGCCCATCTTAATTATTTAGTTCGCCTATTCGATGATCCTTTATATGATTATCAATGGAATTTACACGAAGTCGGTACAGTTTATGTAGCTGGAACCGATTCCGCAGTAAAATCCGCTATCGGTGCGAATACTCACATAGAATGGGATACGGTCGAGGTTTGCCACGGCGATACTTGCTGGTGTCTAAATGACAGCGTAATTATCTTCGTCCTCGACACGGGCCTCGATACGGGCCATGTTGATATTGATGGAATGCTGTATTACAACGACGATACTGTGGGCGGAGGAGACGACGACGGAAACAGTTATGCGGACGACTATATAGGCTATAATTTTGCAGAATCCACGACGGACCCTATGGATTTGCACGGCCATGGGACGCACGTTGCCGGTATCGCGATTGCGGAGTGTTTCAGCGATACTGGTGTTAACAGCGTAGCCGGTTGGACTGACTTTATTAAACTATTCCCGCTTAAGGTTTTCCCGGACAGTTCCGGTTTTACCGACTTAGATTACATCGCTGAAGCTATCGAGTACGCGAGGTGCAACGTCCCTTCAGGTTGGCGCGGTGTCGTAAATATGAGCTTGGGAATCAATACTGACTTAGCGCGTACGGTTTTAGAAGATGCCATCAGAGCGGCTTACTTAAGCGATATAGTTATGGTTGCTGCTGCCGGAAACGATTATGGGGAATCATATTCTTGGCCGGCCAGTTTTAAGTGGGTAATAGCCGTCGCGGCGACAGATATGGTTGATTCTCTCGCGGATTTTTCGAATTACACCGATTCGGTCGATATAGCGGCTCCGGGATCGAATATTCTATCATTACTCAGTTCTTCGAACGTTATATCGGACAGTAAGGAAATCTGTTCCAGTCCTAATTACGCGGTCTTGAATGGGACAAGTATGGCAACTCCACATGTCAGCGGTCTTTCCGCTTTAATGCTGTCCGGTGCAAGCGATCTGAATCTAAACGATATAATCAACAATCTCCAGATCTATGGTGACAGTGCTTATTTTAATCGACCTGGTTTTTCCGATGACGATTTCAGACGGATAAACGTTAAGAAAATACTTAAAGCTATATGCGACTCGACGTTTTTACGTTTCGATATAAGTGCCCCTTACGATTCGTTTATTGATTTCTGCAAGAACGATTCGGTTCAAGTTTATTACATTGTGATCGGGGACACGTCTTTAATTGATAGCTTTAGTATTATTTGTAATATCGAAAACGGGGATTCATCTTACACCGATACCTTATACGACTCGGTTTTTACAGGGGCAGTGAATGATAGCCTATTCTGGACTTTGACCGATACGGTCTGGGGTTTTTACGAACTAAATTTAATACTTGAAGTATACCTAAGTAATGGCGAGGTATTAATAGATTATTTCGATGCCGACCCTTCTTGCGGTGAAATCTGCGAATTCGCCGCAATCGCGTCTGACGATGACGATACGACCCTTTTGTGGTGGGATCCAGACGATAGTCTTTTTTCTGAATGGGAATTGCCTCCTTGGTGCGTAACTGATTCTGAACAATATTATTTTGGGGCAGATATAATCGAAGCAGAGAGAATATGGATATTATCCGATTCAGGTAATTGTAGTGGTAATAAATTAGACAATTGGATTATCGCTAAGAGGGAAATATATATCCCGGAATGCTTCAAGGGGGCTGTAAGAATTAGGTGCGAATGCAGATGACTACGTGCATGTATTCCATCTAGTTGGCGCGTATGATTCGTCAATATATCCAATCATGACTGATGTTTGTGATACGATTGTTGCCCTCGGAGGTCCGGAGAGTTACCTTTTTACTGCAAGTTGTATCCTTGCTCCTCAAGAGACTGCGAACCTTAATTTCCTATCAAGTGGAATTCATACTTTCATTTTTAGCGCTTGGGACGGATATTATAGCGGATTAGATCCTACTACTGATTGTTGTTCCGACTCGACTTGTGTGCATGGTTACCTCTATAATTGGTTTTCTTATGCGATACAAGTTGGAGTATTCGATAATCCCGAGGAAATGAAAATAGCCTTCTCCAAACCGATCTATACCGACTCAGGATATACTGCCGGAGATACGATAAACTTGCATTGTGGAGATTCTATAATAGAGTTCTCATTGGAACAAACTTGTTTATACGCTTCGTCCATTATAGCTATATGTTTCGCATGTGACGAGACGCTTACAGTTGATACGGCTTCTTTCACAATGTCTGAATATGGTGACATTTTTACGGTTCATCTGAACGCATTCGACTGTTTTGAACCGACCGAAATATACGAATTCATAATCGAAGTCTCAGGCACGACATACTGCGACGTTTACGCAACAGCTATAGAAACGGTATCTTTATATATCCCTCCTCCCGATTGCGATGAGCCGTATTTACCGGACGTGAAATTCTGGGCATGCGATTGTGACAGTTCTGTTCTCGACGGTTCCGGATATTTCAGATTCACTCTCGAAATCGAAGAGACTACGAGCGCGATCGATACGACAAGCGTGGTTTTGCGAGTTATAGATTCGACTTGGGCTGATACGTTAAGAAGTTCCGATACAACAAGCATCAAATGGTATTGGGGAGATACCGTAATGACGGTCTATGCTCCCTGTGGGATTGATTCCGTTATAATAGACACATTACTCGATATATACGGTAATAATCTCCAGGACGCGCCGGTGGCTTTCGGATTCGACAGCACGAACAACGATTGTATCCGTCCAGTGTGTTTGAATAAAAGCCCTGTTCCGAAAACTTTTCACGAGTCTCCCACCGGGACGGCCCCGTATTTCGGGACGCCGATAACAAGCGCCGGTTTTATGCTCAATAAGACCGCAGTGAAATTGGAAATAGAGCTTATCGACATCTTTAGAACGAGCGATATAGTATTGAATTCGATGAAGATGAGAATGGATACGACTGAAGCAGAGACCACATATTTTCTTCCGGATAGTTCTGGATATTTGTCAACTCCTTCAATCCATAGTTTAGCATATATGCATGATAGCCGAACTCAATCCTGGGTGCAATCTTTCCCACTTGATTCGGTGAGAGCACGGGCGCATTTCCGCTCATTCAAAGAAGAATCCTTATTTGTCGGCGTAGATACGACTTCCACACGGGATAACGCCTGGAATTTCGCTAAGGATTGTCCGTGGTGGTTTATCTGGTGTGCGGGGATTCGGCCCGGAACGGGAGACCCGCACATGAGTTATTTATGTTCTTTTGCCGATAGCACAATCTGGTCTTCAGGCCCGCCTGTTCCTTCGAGCTACGATTTAGGCCGTTCCGACATCCCAAATAGCGACTATATCGAGCTTTGGAATTTCGGGCCTCCAGAAGGCAACGATTGGAAATTATTTATCGGCGGTTATACAGGGAATTTCATAGACGAGGTCGAGTTGTATATTGTCGAACACCCTGAATCTACTTATTCGGTTGCACTCTCTCAGGACGGGAGTATTAAACCCTGGATGCCGGGAGCTACCGTCCCGCCGGACTCCACTTATCCAGAACTTCCGGGGGATACTTGTTGCGGTCGTTTTTACGACAGTAGCGACTCGATAGACTTGTTCTGGGATAACGCGGATAATCTTGGAGATACACTCAAATTAGTTCTTAATTCCAATATCGCGGCTTACACCTTCATGGATACATCGGATTCGCCCCAACGCAACGTTCTCATTAAGGCGTATAACGCCGGAACATCAGAGTGGGATACGATTGGGCTTTTACCCTCGAAGGCCGCCGGTGAACCGGTAATAGTCGAAATCGACGACACGTATTTCGAGAACCAAAACCAAATGAAATTGAGAGTTTCTTGGGACGGTTACTACCTGCTTGGCATACTTACACTCGATACGCTTACTGTAGGAACTTTAAATATCGATACGATATCGCTTAATTCGGGCATAATCAATTCTGACACCGTAACCTCGACGGTTACAGCTTGCGATTCGGATTACGTTTACGTCGGACCGGAGAAGGACTTAGTGTTATCTTATACAAAACAAGACCCTGGAACCGATTCTACCCAAACGGTGTTTTTTAGAACCACCGGTTTCGCAACTTATTCCGACAATACCGCCGATTCCCTCGAAGCTACTGTTAATGTATCTACCGACGATATTACTATCGAGGAATTCAACAGTTCTACAAAGATCGAGGGGGCGTTTGTATATATCGATAATGGCACCACGCAGGAGAGCGGCTACACAAATGCAAACGGCGTATTCAATCCAACCGCCAATTTGGATTATACTTATGATATATATGTATATAAAATGGACTACCGACCCTTGAAGGTTCAGCATACAAATACGGCAATATACGACAATGAAATATGGTATGGCGACGTCCAGCTTCTCGGCGATGTTATCGCCGAATCGGGGGATACATTAACTATACTCCCCGGCACGCGCGTCTGGGTAAAACCGACATCCGCAGTATGGAACTATGCATACGATTTGAATAACAGACTCGATGTAATGGCCTACGAGGGTTATATTCAGATATTTGGAAACGAAGATGAACCTGTAATGTTTAGACCGTCACCGGGCGGCAGCGGACTATATCAATGGGCGGGTTTATGGGGTAAAAAAGGTGGAAGCTTTGACACATATTGGTCAACATTCAAATATGCGGACGGTGTCGGCGGACTTCAAGGAAACAACGGACCCGGTAGGTGCAAACTTGTGCATACTCGGCATACAGGTAATCAAGGTGTATTCGGCGACTGGAGGAATTCACAAAATGTTACGGGATGGTTCCAGATGGATAGCTGTTATGTCGAGGGGCGCGTGATGTTTTTCGCAAACGACGA
>DAOWNU010000434.1 GCA_030642425.1 bacterium
CCTGAGCCTGTCGAAGGGGAAATGCACGGCGAGACGCCGTGCCTATTAAGGTTTTGCCGTGTTTATCAAGGTTTTGCCGTGCCTATTAAGGTTTTACAGTGTTTATCAAGGTTTGAGGATTTATAAACTCCGGGAAAACGGTTTTTCGAGTCGAATGTATAAATTAAATATTTAATGACCATAAACCACTTACACTCCAGTCGCAATTTTTTTCTCATCTTCATTTTTCTGTGGCTTTCTTATGCCAAATAATATAAATTCAAAATAAACATGCTTAACCGAAAGGTGGAAAAATGGCCGAGAAAGCAGAAGATCTGACAATCAATTACGAAGAGGACGGTGTCCGGATAGTCAAAGAATTGGACAAGGTAGTTCTTACCGCGAGGGCCTGGGCGACTGTGATTTTCCGCTATCAGGAGTGGGATCGAAAGAAAGAGGAATATGGCGCGGATAAATACACAATCCGGCGCTATCGCAAGAGGGACGGCGAATACAAGCAGCAATCGAAATTCACTATCTCCAGCGAGGGGCAAGCCAGGCAGATAATCGAGGCCCTGAACGGCTGGCTTGGGGACAGCACCGGGTAGTTGATATCGATTATTTTTAACTGTTAAGCCGCTGTGGAGTATATTGGTAAATTCGGATTGTTGAAGCAACAAATCCAAAGCTAAAAATCCAAATGCCAAATGAAGCTCAAATGACTTAATGTCAAATAACCCCCCACCGCCGGGGAAAACCACAGAGAACACAGAGGGAGAAGAGGTAAAGGTGTCCTACCCAACACCACCCCTTTGGATTCCGGGTCAAGCACGGAATGACAATATTGGGATTGCGCGGGTTTTAAAATTCTTCGGTGGGGTGGCGCGCGGCCCTATTACCTATTACCTTTTACCTATTACCTAATTATCCGGGAATAACCAAATGAAACCTGTATTCTTTGCCTTGCTTGCAGCGATCTCATGGGGAGTCGGCGGCTATTTCGAGAAAAAAGGCCTTCACATGGGCAATCTCTCGCCGCAGATGGGAATAACAATCCGAACCGGCGTGGCGCTTATCGTGCTCGGCTTTATCAGCACGCCCTACTGGAAATCGCTCGCCCATGTCGGCACGAAAGCCTTGCTGCACATAATTATCGGGGGCGGCGTCGTTGCCGGCGCTGTCGGGATGCTGTGTTTCTACGCCGCAATTAAAGGCGCTCCGCTTTCCAGAGTTATGCCGATAGCATTCACTTCGCCGCTTTTCGGCGCGATGATGGGCATTGTCTATGGCGGCGAACAGCTTACGCCTAAAACCGCTATCGGGATAGCAATGACCGTTGGCGGAATAATTGTTCTTTCGATTTGAGAATCGCTGAGAAATCCCTGCGGGCGGGTCTGAGACCCGCCCCTACAAATAATAATCATCCCACGCTTTTTCCGATACACACTTGATTTCGGCAAGGCTAATCGGTATTTTCTTCGGGAAATGAATAACTCGATCCAAACAAAGGGAAGAAAAATGAATAAGATAATCGCCGTTCTGTTAATAGTTCTATGCGCGGGCGCTTTCGGGCAATGGACGCCCGATCCGCGCTATCACACCGTTTCCGAGGTTATCGACGAGGTAACCGCGCTCGCCGATACATATTCGACCTATTGCATTGTCGAGACGCTCGGCTTCTCCCGATGGTTCGACGAACCAATCCTCGCGATGCGTATCTCCGACAACCCCGCGCTCGACGAGGACGAGACCACGCTCGGATTCCACGGCGGCCAGCACTCCGACGAACCCAGCGGAGTCGAGGCCTGTATGTGGATGATTAACGACCTGCTCCACCGTATCGACGCCGGCGACAGCGCCGCGACGCTCTGGTGGGAAGAATTCGAGATTTGGATTGTCCCGCAGATGAACCCCGACGGCCGTATTATGTGCCTCGATTCTTGCTATTTCGAGTGGCGAAAGACCTGCAACGATCTCGACTCCAACGGCGTCCTCGACGCCTACACCGACGGCGTGGACCCGAACCGAAATTGGGACTACGAATGGGACGATTATGTCAGCGAAGATTACGATAACACAAAAGGGCCGTATCCGTGGAGCGAACCGTGCGTTGTGGCGATGCGCGATTTTTTCGAGAGGGAAAGGCCGCTTACTCTCGTCGATTATCACTCGCCGGACTCTACCGGCGGCAACAAGCTGTGGACTTGCTGGTTTTTCGAGGGCGGGCCTTACGACCATACATACACCCCCGAAGGCTCGAACTCTTTC
>DAOWNU010000253.1 GCA_030642425.1 bacterium
CGGAACACGGGGATGAACATCCATTCATAGCCATTTGCGACCGCATCGTCGTCTGCGATTGCGATAGCTATTGCCATAGTAATATAATCTTCGAGTTTTTTCATTGCGTTGGTTGTCATGTCATTCTCCTTTTTTTGATGTTAATTGCGTAATTTTCTTATAATAAAGAGCTTTCATCTGCTAATGTCAAGGAAAATATCTTCTTTTTTTTCTTCGCAGAAATTCCCCGGCGTCGTAAGCTGTTCTCCGGGCGTCTCGTGCGTCCCGTATGGCGTGAATCCGTAATCGATAAGCCGCATGTCCTTGTTGCCGTCGGGGAGCATCTCGTGGAGCCACGTTTTGATAGGCTTAAGGATTTCGATGAACGCATCCAGCGCGTGCTGACGGTCTTGTATCGCCGTGCGACGTTGCAGTTGGAAAAATGGCCGTTCTTATCAGTTACCAAGGGATTAAAGGAAATATATGGGAAAAAGGTAATCATCCTCCCAAAAAAGCGCGTTTGACCCTCTCGTCTTTTATAAGGTCTTTGCTACGCCCCTCGAAAGAGAGTTTGCCGATCTCGAAAACAAATGCTCTTCGGCTGTATTCGAGCGCCATTCTCGCGTTCTGTTCGACCAGAAAAACGGTCGTTCCCGATTCGTTGATTTCGATCAATTTCTCGAATATCAATTTGACATAATTCGGTGAAAGTCCTATCGACGGTTCATCGAGAAAAAGTAGTTTTGGGGATAAAACCATCGAACGCCCGAGGGCTAACATCTGTTGTTCTCCGCCGGAAAGGGTTCCCGCCCTTTGTTTTCGGCGCTCATAAAGAATCGGGAATATTCCGTAAATGCGTTCAATCTCCGCCGATATTTTGCTTTTTGGAAGAGAATACGCGCCCATCTCTAAGTTTTCTTTGACGGACATCGTCATAAAAACGCGACGCCCTTCAGGGACGAGGCTTATTCCTTTGTTAATCAACTTATGCGGTTTTGAGTTTGTAATATTTTTGCTATCGTAAAAGATATCGCCTTTGGTTATTCGACCGTCGAAATCGCTAAGAAGGCCGACTATCGCTTTGAGCAGCGTAGATTTCCCCGCGCCATTTGGGCCGATAACGGCAACGAATTCCCCCGATTCGACAGTGAACGAAATGTCCTCGAACGCCATTACTGCACCGTAATAGACGGAAAGGTCTTTTACCTCCAGTATCGGTCGGGTATTTACAGCGGTTCCGTTCATAAGCGTCAGGGTAACTCCTTGCCGAGGTATGCTTCGATAACAGCAGGATCGTCTATCACTTCTTCTGGCTTCCCTTCGCGGAGTTTCTTCCCCGCGTTCATTACAATTATCTTATCCGCTATATCAACTACAAAATGCATATCGTGTTCTATGAATAGGATAGTTTTTCCCATTTCTCGCATCTTTTCGAGAAGCCCCCCGATCTTCTCCCTCGTTTCGGGGAAAACACCCGCAGTCGGCTCATCGAGAAGCAATAAGTCCGGTTCGAGACAGAAAGCACGAGCCAACGAAACGAGTTTGCGTTGCCCATGCGATAGGTTTTCAGCGAGGGAATCGATTTTACCGGTCAAGCCCACAAATTCCAGATAATGATTAGCCCTGTCCAGATTCTCCCTTTCGGCTCTTGAAACATGGCTTTTACTGAACAAAGCGGCGGACAGATTTTCATGTTTACGCGAATTCGATGCGAGCATAAGGTTATCGAGGACAGTCATCTGACTGAAAAGCCGGATATTCTGGAACGTCCGCGCAATGCCTAATCGGGCGACTTTATGAGCGCTCAACCGCGAGATATCCCTCTTACTTCCGTTCGAATAGAAAAAGGCCTCGCCGGAATCCGGTTCAAGAAAGCCGGTGATAATATTGAAGAATGTCGTCTTACCGGCTCCGTTAGGGCCAACAAGAGCAGTTATAGTCTCTTTCTCAACCTCGAAGGATAACCCGTCAACGGCGGGGATACCGTCGAAATGCTTTTTCATATTTTGCGCTTCGAGTATCGGCATTATTTAAACCTGTATTTTCCGAATAAACCTTGTGGCCTTAAAAGCATGAGACCCACTAATATCAAGCCGTAGCTCATTTGCCTGACCTGCGCCGCTATCGAACTCGGCAATCCCATAAATCTTAAAATCTCCGGGACAAACACGAGAACCACCGCGCCGACAAGTGAACCTTTCAAACTCGCCATGCCGCCGAGGATAACCATCAGAAGGATAGTAACGGACTCCATCACAGTAAAACTCGACGGGTCGATGAACGTGATATAGTGCGCGTATAGATTGCCCGCTATCCCCGCGAAGAATGCCCCAATAATAAAGGCTAAGAGCTTGTAGTTGACGGTGTTTTTTCCCAACGCCTTCGCCGCAGTTTCGTCGTCACGCACCGCTCTGAGAACTCTTCCAAAGGGCGATTTAACGACCCGTCGAATAATCAGGTAGGAGAACACGCATAGCACGACGACGAGAATGAGATATGCCCACAGCGCGTCGACTTCCCAGCCGAATATCGAATATCCTGGTATCCCCGGCAAACCCATCGGGCCGCGTGTGAACGAGACCCAATTTAAAGCTATTTGATAGACAATAACACCCAGACCGAAAGTAGCGATAGCGAGAAAATCGCCCTTTAACCGCAAGGTAGGCAATCCGATAATCAAACCGAGGAACCCGGCCAGAATCGCCCCGGCGGGAAGCCCTATCCATGCTGGCATCCCCAATCGCAACGCCAGAAGCGCCGAGGTATATGCTCCAACACAATAAAATGCCGCATGACCCATAGATGGCAAGCCCGTATAGCCGACCACCAGGTTAAGGCTGAGTGTCAGGATATAGTAAATCCCGGCGATGATGCATATGTGGAGGAGGTATTCCATTAGTTGTTAGTTGTTAGTTTTTAGTTTTTAGGATTTTTTAATGAATTTATCAGTGCTTGAAGCATTTTCCCGATTTCCGCAATTTGGATTTCAAGTTTTCTGCTTTCGGAATTATCAATATAATTCAGTTTATGAGCCAGTATTAATATTGTAACAACCTCATATTGAGATCTCAGAGCAATATATAAGAAACGGCTAAATTCGTTTTTGGTTCGACATGCTGAACCTTCGGCAATGTTCAAAGGTATCGATGTTGTCGCTCTCCTTAATTGTGATGTAAGCCCATAAAGTTCTTCTTTGGGAAATCTTTTTGTTGTATCGTAAACCGATATACAAAAATCCATCGCTTTTTGCCATACAATCAATTTTTCAAATCTATAACTCACCAAACTCCTCCTTATCTAACAACTAACAACTAACAACTAATCCCTCTTCCCCAATATCCCCTGCGGTCTGAACAATAGGAATATTATCAAAATCCCAAACGCAATCGCGTCCTTCCAGCCTGCCGGGATGAACCAGATGCCAAAATTCTCCGCGAAACCCAGAAGAAGTGCTCCAAGAACAGCGCCGGGTATGCTCGTCATTCCGCCGACTATGGCCGCAATAATCCCTTTCAGAAGGGCGCTGAAACCCATCGTGGGTTCGAGGTTCGTTTCGAGCGAGACAAGGACGCCCGCGATACCGGCGAGGGCTGAGCCGATAAAAAAAGACCGGAGAATTGTTTTCTCCGGATCGATGCCGACAACGCTTGCCGCCACCCTGTCGTCGGCGACGGCGCGCATCGCCTTGCCGAATCGTGTGTATTTTATGAATAGCCACAGCAGAGCCATAAGGACAACTGTAACGGCGATAATCATTATTTGAATCGGCGTGATGACCGCGCCGAGAATGTGGTAGCCCTCACGAATCGGCCCGGTGCGTATGGTAAGTATCTGGTTGCCGTATATCATGGCGATTAGGTTCTCTATGAAGATAAACACGCCGAATGACGCCAACATAAGCACCAGGCTGGAGGATTTCTTGCGGCGCAGGGGAACGTAGACCGCCCTGTCTATGAGAACTCCCAGCAAACCGGCAACC
>DAOWNU010000068.1 GCA_030642425.1 bacterium
AACAACGACCCCAATTCTCATAATGTATTCTCCCGTTTCCGCCCGGTTATTTATTTTTTGGACGACAGGCGAGCCGCAAGGTTTAGTGGAAAATGTCAAATATCAAAGCTCAAATGTCAAATGAAGCTCAAAGCTCAAATGTCAAACCCCGCACAACCCCACATTGTCATCCCCGCGAAGGCGGGAATCCAGATGGGTGGGATTGGTAGAGCATTTTCACCTCTTTCCCCTCTGTGTCCTCTGTGGTTTCCCGGCGGGGCGGCGCGGGGCAATTTTGCATTGCTAATTTTGCGGCGTCTCTCTCCCAAAACCCATGCGGAAAAGCTGGCCGACCATGTCGGAGCGGTATTCGGAGGTCGAGCGGAAATCGGTTATGGGCGTGCATTCGGAAACGAGCTTTTTCGCGGCTTGTTCGATAAGGCCGTCGTCGAGGTTTGCGCCGGACATGATTTTCTCGGTCTCCGGCGCGCGGATAACTCTCGGCGCGACCGCGGAGAGCGCAATCCGGACATTCCCGAGCCGGTCGCCGCTCTTTATCGACGCCAGCGCCACGCCGACTTTTGTGATAGTAACAGCGGCGCGCGAGCCGAGCCGGTTATAGAAGCCGAAAAAATCTTCCGAAACGACCGGTATCTCGAAACCGAGAATCAGCTCGCCGCTTTGGAGAGCGGTTTTACCCGGCGCGAGATGAAAATCTTCGACAGGCATTTTTCGCAATCCATTTGCGGAAACCAGAACGATTTCCGCGGCGTGTGCGATAAGTGTCGGTAGCGATTCGGCGACCGGGCTGGCATTGGCGACGTTGCCGCCGATTGTCGCGCGGTTGCGGATTGCCGGCCCGCCCATAATCCCGCTGCTTTCCGCGATAAGCGGCGCGGACTCGATAACTTTCCGGGATTTCGCTATCGAAGAATGAGTCGCGGCGGCGCCGATAAAGAGTTTGCCGCCTGTAATGTTTATCTTTTTCAATTTTTCGATGCGCGAGACATCGAGAAGCATGGCGCTTTCGAGCGAATCCGAAAGCTGAATTATAAGGTCGGTCCCACCGGCTATCGGGCGAATCCCGGGGTTGTCATCGAATATGTTCAATGCCTCGTCGATATTATCCGGCCGATAGACCTTCGTTATTCTGAGCATTTTCGGACCTCTTTTATGCCGTTCTTCACACCGAGCATCTCCGCGACAATCGCAACCGCTATCTCACCCGGCTCGACCGTGCCGATATTCAGGCCAATCGGGGCGTGAATAGATTTAATCCGGCCGCTGTCGAGGCCCGCTTTTTTAATATGACTAAATACCTGCGCGACTTTTTGAGCGCTTCCCATCATACCGACATATTCCGGCCACGTTTTGCGCGCGAGGAGCTTTTTCATTATTATCTCGTCGCCCTCGTGTCCCGCCGTGACAATCACAACATAATCGCAGCCGGAGATGGGCAGCTTTTCCGCAAGCCCGGCGTAGTCGCCGGTGATATGTTCCGCGGCCTCGATATTCTCCGGCGCCGCCGCTCCGGGGCGGTCATCGACAGCGACAACGTGCCATCCCGCGACAGAGGCGACTTTGGCGATTTCTCTGCCAACATGCCCCGCGCCGAACAGCCAGAGTTTAGCGCGCGGCCTTATCGGCTCGAAATACATGGTCGCCGTCCCGCCGCATTCCGTGGCGAGCGGGCCTTCCGCGCCCATCTCGTATTTCAAAAGCCCGGCCTGTCCGGACTCGAATCGCTTCAGCGCTTCCGCGATAGCCTCCGTCTCGAGCGCGCCGCCTCCGACAGTTCCAAAAGAGCGGCCGTCGTAAAGCACCGCCATCTTTGCGCCGGGGCGCGCGGGTGTCGAGCCGGAGACTTCGACCACAACGACATAAACCCCGCCGTTTTTCAATGCCTCCGCAATATCTTTCAGCGTGAGAACGCTCATTTCCGCTCCTTAAGTTTCCGGGCGGCGATAAGGACGCCCTCGACAAGTTTGGAATAGCCCGTGCATCGGCACAGGTTCCCCGATAATGCCACGCGGACATCTTCCTCTGTCGGGTCGGGATTCTCCCGAAACAAAGCCGCGCCCGCGACCACGAATCCGGGCGTGCAAAATCCGCATTGAACCGCACCGCATTCGGCGAAAGAATCGACTATCGCCTTGCCTATCGCCGTTTCGACGACGCCCTCGATAGTTTCTATTTTTGAATTATCGGCCTGAAAAGCGGGAATCAAGCAGGAATTCACGAGCATACCGTTCATAATTATCGAACACGCGCCGCACTCACCCTCGCCACAGCCCTCCTTTGTGCCGGTCAGGCCGAGCCGTTCGCGCAGGACATCGAGAAGCCTTTCGGACGGCCCGACTTCCACGCGAACGGTGCGGCCGTTGAGTGTAAAACCGATATTCATCGCGCCCCCTTTTTCAATTTCGGCCAGACCCTTTCGGGAAGAAACGGCTGTTCGCGCAGGCGGATACCAGCGGCGTCGAACACGGCGTTCGCGACCGCCGGAGCGATACCCATCAGCGGCTGCTCGCCGAACCCTTTCGCGCCGAACGGCCCTTCGCTGTATGCAGATTCCACTATTATCGGGTGGATTTCGGGGGCATCGACCGTGGTTGGAATGTGATAGAACGAAAGCCGCGGGTTCATCGGGATGCCGTTTTTATCGATGATATATTCCTCGGTCAACGCGTATCCCAATCCCTGAACCGAGCCGCCCTCGATCTGCCCCTCGACCAGCGTCGGATTGATCGCCTTGCCCACATCGTGCGCGGCCCAGAGTTTCTCGACCCGAACAACGCCGGTGCGCGTATCCACCGCGACCTGAGCGACATTGACCGCCCACGCGTAGATTACATAGGCGTCGCCCTGTCCGCTGTCCTCGTCCCAGCTTGTCGGCGGGCTAGAATCGTAGCCCACTATTGTCAACACGACTTTTTGAGCAAAGGCGCGTTCGACTAAATCGTTCCAGGAAATTCTTTTTGCGGGATTATCGGTTCGGAAGGCGCAGTTTTCGCCGAATGTTATTGCTTTTGGCGAGACTCCCCATTCCGGCGCGATCACGCCCGCGAGATTGCCCTTAAGCGTGGAACAGGCCACAAGAATCGCGCGGCCGCTCATCGTGGTTGCCCGCGAAGCTACGGTCGGGCCGCTGTCCGGGACGCGGCTGGAATCGACGGGCAGGCAATAGACCCTCTCGAACGGGATGCCGAACGCCTCCGCGACAATCTGGCCGAGAACGGTGCGCATGCCCTGGCCCATTTCGGTCGTTCCCACCGCGAACTGCACGCTGCCGTCGGGCTGAATCCCGACATAAGCGCCGCTTCTCGCGAAATGAGTTCCGCCCGCCCCGAGGCCGACGCCGTAGAATATTGTCGATATGCCGACCCCGCGTTTGACAGGGCCGTTCCGCCCGTGCAGTTTCTCGCGGAGATTATAATAATCGCTCTCCGTTATCGCCCGCTCAAGACACTCCTGAAGACCGACCGATTCCCCGAGCTTTTGGCCGGTTACAGTTTCATCGCCGCGGCGGAGATGGTTTATCTCCCTGATTCGCACCGGGTCCATTCCGATTTTTTCGGCCAGCTCGTCTATCGCGGACTCGATTGCGAACAACGTCTGCGGACTGCCGAATCCGCGATACGCGCCGCAGGGAACCTTGTTCGTGGCGACCGCGCGAGCATCCACCCGGACGGCCGGAATTCGATACGGCCCGCAGGAATGAACCGTTCCGCGCCACAGAACAACGGGGCTTAGCGTGGCGTAAGCGCCGCCGTCGAAAAGAATATCTATCCCGGCAGCGGTGAGTTTGCCATCTTTCGTAGCGCCGAGTTTCACCTCGACACGGCTCGGATGGCGTTTGCTCATCGAAACAAAATCTTCAGTGCGTCCCAATATCAGCTTGACCGGCCTTTTGGCGGCGAGAGCGAGAACCGAAGCCCATCCCGCGACAAGAGACGGCACGTCCTCCTTGCCGCCGAAAGCCCCACCGGTCGTGGTCTGGACAATCCTGACCCGCGACTGCGCCAGCCCGGTAACATCGGAGACCGCGCCGTGGACGTAAAACGGGCATTGCATCGTGCCATAGACATCGATTCCGCCCTCGGCGGTCGGCACGGCGAGCATCCCCTGAGTTTCGAGATAGGCGTGTTCCTGATATGTTGTGCGATAGACGCGCTCGATTATCGTGTCGGATTGTGCGAAGGCATTTTCGATATCGCCGCGACGAATCTTGTGATGCGCAAAAATATTATCCTCGCCGAACAGAATCGGCGAATCTGGCGAATTATATTTCTCCGGGTCGATAAGAATCCCGAGCGGCTCGATATCGAGTTCGACAGCCTCTATCGCCAACTGCGCGGCGGCCTCTGTTTCCGCTGCGATAAGCGCGATAGGCTCGCCGACGTAGCGAACCTCGCCAGTGGCGAGCAGGGGCATATCCTCGAAAACGACGTGGCAGACATTTTTGCCGGGGATATCGTCTGCGGTGAGAACGGCGTGAACGCCGTGAATCGACCGCGCCTTTTTGACATCGAGCCGGACAATCTTTCCGCGCGGAAATTCCGACCGCAAAACCTTTCCTATCAACATGCCCGGCATAAACATATCCGCAACATATACGGCCTTACCGGTGGCCTTGGAACGGGCATCGACCCTGACTACGCTTTTACCGACAGCCATTCGACCTCCTGGGGGAAAGGCCCGATGAATTTTTCGTATGCTTCGGGCGTATTTATATCGATATGTATTCCGGGGTCGTCCACCACGACGAACTTTCTTTTTTTGGGATTGGCGCGAACCACGTGCCTCGCGCCGGTTTCGAGCGGACAATCCGCCAGTTCGCGGAACAATATTTTTGGGAATATCACGGGATGCCCGGAACTCATCTTGAACGACGGCGAGATTATGCAGCCCGGATGAATTCGATGTTCTTTCGTTAGAAGCTCGAATGTTTCGGCCCGGACGAGCGGATAATCGACCATCGCGATAAGCGCGCCGGTATGCTTTTCGTCCGCCCATTTCAGGCCGGTGAGTATCGAAGAAAGCATGTCCTTCTCCGGCGCGGGATTCACCAGAATTGCAATCCCTTCCGGGACGAACGGCGCTATTTTTTCCGCGTGGAACCCCAGCACAACTACTATCTCCGCGATCCCGCCGCGCTGCATATTTCCCGCGACTTTCGATAGAAACGTTTCGTCCCCGATAGGTAGGATGGCCTTCGGACGGTTCCCCATCCGCTCGCCCCTGCCGGCGGCGAGCACTATTCCGAAAAGGTTTTTATCACAAGAAGCCATAGCCCTCTCTTATTTGCACCAATTATAAATCAATTTTTCGGGGATGTCAATACGGATGTCGATATAGATAACTTCTATCTGATTCCCCGATTTTGCGTTATCGATGTCGCATTCTTCATAATGCACTGCCAGTGCTGATCTTAGATTAAAAATCGCTTTCGCCGATCAGGTGAAAAGCCTAAGCGGTTTAAACCGCTTCAAAACGAAGCCCTTTAAAGGGCTTAGGCGTTCCGGCATCCAACTGGATTGCTCTTAACCCAAAATCAGGGAAAACTGACGCGATCAATTCTAATAAAATAATAATGTGTGATTTTCACTTTGTCGAGATATTTCTTCGGGTGAAGCGGAAAAAATATGAATTGGGGTGAATGAGGGAATATATACCGGATAACGCACTACAAATTCGCGTTTGAAAGGCCTAATTTGTCGATGAAGAGAACTACTCTGCCAATGAAGCAAACTACTTTGCCAATGAAGAGGACTACTTTGCCAATGAAGAGAACTACTCTGCCAATGAAGAGGACTACTTTGCCAATGAAGAGGACTACTTTGCCAATGAAGAGAACTACTTTGCTGTTGAAGAAGTCTTGAGTATCAACGACTTAGACGAAATGGCATTTTTATCAAGTTAGAGCGGTGCTATCTCCATTTGCCACGGTTTTCGCCATAAAAACTTCCTTTGGCCGCCCTCGATTACGACATTAAATTAGTCATTTTTCAGCAATCTCCAATTACTCATTTTACAATGAATCTTCCCCTATTCTCTCTTTTCCCTCTGTGCCCTCTGTGGTTTTCCCCGGTAGTGTGGTGTGGGGCAATTTTACATTGCTAATTGCTAATTTTGAATTGAATCTTTCCCGCCGCCCCTTCCTTAAGGGGCTTACTATATTCGTCGAACCGCTTTAACCGGTTCGACGCAACCTCATCCGTCGGCATTGCCGACCATTTTGAATTGAAACTACACATCCTCCGGGGCCTTGAGAAGATAGACAGTAAATCTGGCGCCGCTATCCGGCCTGTTCTCCGCCTCTATTATTCCGCTGTGCCGGTTGACAATCCCTTGCGCAATCGCCAGTCCGAGGCCCGTTCCACGGGGCTTTATGCTGTAAAACGGCGTGAAAATATTCGGCATGTCCTTTTCGGAAATCCCGCGGCCGTTATCGGTTATGCTCACTCCGATAAGACGCCTTTGCGCATAGAATCCATCCCGCTCGATGGCGCTGGAAATAGTGATCTTTCCTTTGACGTCGCCGATTGCCTCGCGGGCGTTTATCAGGAGATTATAGAATACATTTTTAAGTTGATCCCCGCGACCCAGTATCCACAAAGGCCCTTTCAACTCGAGAACTATCTCGATATTCGGCGAAAAGTCGGGAGTGGTTCGAAGTATTTCAACAATTTCGCCTATCAATTGGGCGATGTCCAATCTGTTATAAGTGAACTGTTCTTTCGGAAGTTCCTTCAAGCGCGCGAAAATAAGGAATTCGTCGAGGACATTAGTCAAACGGTCGGTCTCCTTCATGATAAGTTTTTTCAACCTGCGATCCCTATTGTTATCGGGTGTATCATCGTATTCCCCAAGGATTTCCACCGATGCCCGAATTGCGGCCAGCGGATTGCGAATCTCATGCGCGAGGCTTGCGGAAAGTTCCCCGATTGTCGCCATTTTCTCCACTTCCTTGAGATATTCATCCCTGCGCTTCTGGTCTGTAATATCCTCGAGCAATGCAATTATCCCGCGAAGACTGCCATCGGGGCTTGTCAGAAAGCTGCACGCAAGGAGCATCGTGACGTTCTCGTCGTCGGCGATGCGAAGTGTGAATTCACCGGTGCGAACTCGGCCACCGCCCGGAGCGAGCAGCTCGGACAGTTTAACACTGAACGGCCTTGCCTTCGCGGGAAGTATGTCCGTCAGAAATCTACCCGTAGCGGTCTTCGGGTCGATCTCCAGAAGTTCCCCCGCAGCCTGATTAAAATAAACCACGTGCCCATCGGGATCCATCGTGATCAAGCCGCTTCGCATGTGCATGAGAATATCGTCTGTGTCCATGCGCGCGCGGCGCAGCGCCCTGTCCGACTCCTGAAGCTGACCGAGCTTAACATGCAGCCTACCCGAAAGATACCCTATTAAAAACGCGATAAGATACAGGAAACATACGAATATATAGGTTGTGAAAAATAGAAGGTCGGGATCTTTGTATATTAACTCCACGCCGGGAAATCCGAGGGGAAGATCGAAAATACCTCTGTATTCGAAAAAGACCATCAGCGCAAACATGATCGAACCGAATGTTGCTGTAATAAGCGTCCCGGCAAGGTCGAAAATGAATGCGGAAGTGATAATCGAAAGGCCAATTAGCACGGTGAAAGGCGATGCGATCCCCCCCGAATAGTGAATAATAATGATCTCGACTACAAGCTCGAACAGGAGTTGTATCGCGCACAGGAATTTGAAACTGATCCCGTGGCTGGTTCTTTTCCGCCAGAAAAGCGACAGAAGGTAGCCCAGGGTTATTACACCATAGAGAAAAAGGGCTTTAAAAAGGAAGCCTTCCGTAGAAAACCGGAACACCACGGCCACCGTAATAAGCACAAACATGCTCAGCCGGACAATAAGCAGCCATTTGACCTTGCTGCGGAAATCCTGAGTGTAATCGACAGGCTTGGTGGTTCTCAGTGGCCAGGTGTCGATACCGTTGGTTTCAGGCATTTAAATTCACTCCATCATGTGAACACAGAGGGAAAACAATATCCCCATGTGCTTCATATTTTCCAATTACTGAATCTTCCCGATTATATCGAACATCGGTAAATACATAGCGATAAGAAGGCCGCCGATAACCGCACCCATAACAACGATGACTATAGGCTCTATCATACTTGTCAATGCCGAGACCGCGGCATCCACCTCGTCGTCATAAAAATCGGCGATCTTTGAGAGCATTTCGTCCATATTGCCCGTTTTTTCGCCCACGCCT
>DAOWNU010000444.1 GCA_030642425.1 bacterium
GACAGGTTCGAGAGCGGGGCCGCAAATATTCCGGAGGGCGATCTGCTCGACGATCTCGGGCGAATGACATACGGCCTTTTCTCCGAGGAAATAATCTCGCCTTCGCCAAACCCGGACGCATACACCGAATACGGGACGGACATCCTCGGGCTGCGGGTTTCCAGGCCGGTAGGACCGGTCGAGATCGGCGCCGCGATGCGTTTCGACTCCGGTTTGTGGTGGTATTCTCTCGCCGATATCGATATTCCCGCGCTCAACGATTGGATCGACACAACCGGCTCGACCAGCGACTGGTTTGCCCTTGGAAAATCCGAATGGCTTTGCGGCGGCGATGTTTCCGCCACATTCGGCCCCGTAAGCTGTTGGGTGGAGTATCTCGATTACCGCTATACTGGTGGAGTAACCGCCGGCAACAAGGAGAACGACGCCCGCGACGGCAACGGCCCGATCGATCTCGATATGGGAGATCGCGGGGGGCATCTTTCGGGAGCAGATATCGAGATTAGAGCGCTCGAATTTCTCGGATTAGGCTTGAATTACAGCTCTCAACTCTATTCCACGCCCGATAAGGCGGGAGTGTATCTTCAGCCGGGGCCTTCCACCGACGGCGACGGGCGGGTCGAAATGGAATACCTGACCATGGCGCCCAACAGCACGGCATCGTGGTGGGAGGGGCTGGAATTCCGGCTGAATCTCGACCGCTATTTTCCGATTTTGCTTTTCGGCGGGAAAGAACAGTTGCGCGACGATTTTACCGGCATGAGCAGGGATACGCAAAAATTCGGTTTCAGCGCGAAAGGCTCGTTCCTGTGGGATTTTATCGTGTATGACCTTTATTCGCATTGGGCCAAAGCGGAATATGGCGACGGCGCGACCGGTGCGGAACTGCTGTCGAAATACGCGATAGATGTTTGTCTGACGGACAACTGGTATATCGGTCTGGACGTGGCCTATCACAGCGCCAGCGAGAAAACGGAGGGCGATTCGACGCTTTTCGACGGCGTCTCGATGCCGGTTTTCACGTATGTCCAGTTCCGGCCGGTGGAGAATGTGCGGATGGAGATTTTCTGGGGAGTGCATCCGATGATGGCCAACGGCTGGATCGCGGGCAGGCGTGAGTTTATCGACGAATATATTCGAGAAAACGGGGCGAGTTTTGTCGAGGCATGGGAGGAATTGGAGGATGTTCGGCAGATCGGTTTTCGGGGGGAGATAGATTTTTAAACCATGGATCGAATGAAAATAAAAAAAAATATCGAATTAATCGGGATCGTCGCAATAGTGATTTTCTGCGCCTGCGCGGTGGGCGACGCAATAAAAAATAGGCTTCCGGCGCCCCACAACGTGATGGATGGCGTCATTTTTCAGTATGAAAACGCCGCCGCAAGGCAGGTTCAGCTATGCGGGAATTTCAATAATTGGTGCGGAACGAAAGACACCGGAGGCTTGCTCGACCCCTCGGTCGGCAATATGTCCGACGACGACGGCGACGGTATATGGGAACTCACGTTCGATCTGTCGCCGGGGAGATATCAGTATAAGCTCGTGATAGACAGAGTGAGCTGGGTCATGGACCCTTCGAACCCGAACACCGATTTCGAGGACGGTTTCGAGAACAGCCTCGTGATAGTTAGATGAACAGAATGGCTCGAGCGCCTTATGGTCTTTAATAATTACTTTAACAAGTCGAGCGAGACTCTTGACATATTATATGGGATTTCCGACCGCTGGCGCGGCTGTCGCGTTCGGAAATAATGTAACCAATTACCAACCGAACGTAGCGGGAGGCGTGCCAGCGGTTAAGTATGATGGTTGTGGCATTACTGACAGATGCTGCCGCACCGCCCCGGAAGTGGAAGGGTATTGATAATCGCAAATTTTGCATTGGTTTTATTCGATAATGGAGGAAAGATATGAAGTTTAGAATTGTTCTCTTTTTAATGGTGATCCTTGCAGTGAGCGCGATTGCTCAGCCTGTGGGGCTTGGCGACGGCATGGTGAAATTCGATTTCGACGATTCGAACGCGGGAAAAGTCTTGATAGC
>DAOWNU010000280.1 GCA_030642425.1 bacterium
AAAAAAAATCCAAATGTCAAAGCTCAAATGTCAAATCAAGTCCAAAGCTCAAATGTCACAAAGGTAATGGGTAAAAGGTAATAGGTAAAAGGTACTAGGGCCACGCGCCACCCACCCCGAAGATATGTCAAAACCCGCGCATTGTCATTCCGGGCTTGATCCGGAATCCAGAGGGTTGTGTGATGCGGTGAAAGCATCCGTCGGCATTGCCGACCGCCAGTCGGCGCGTGCCGACTAATTTGACATTAAATCATTTGGGCTTTATTTGGCATTTGGATTTTGGATTTTAACATTTCACTCCACCGGCGGTTTAATATCCGCAAGCAGCCGCTCGATAATCTTGTCCGTGGTGATCCCCTCGGCATCCGCGGTGAAACTCGTGATAATCCTGTGGCGAAGCACGGGCAGGGCTATGCTTCGGATATCGCCCGCGCTTGGCGAGAGTCGGCCGTCGAGAGCGGCGACCGTTTTTGCGCCCATAATGAGAAACTGGCTGGCGCGAGGCCCGGCGCCCCATCTAACCCATCGCTTAACATACTCCAAATCGGTGGATTCCGGCCGGCTGTTGCGCACGAGATTTACCGCATATTGAATGATATAATCCGAAGCCGGAATGCGACGAACAAGCCCCTGCAATTCGACAATTCTTTCCGAAGTGAGAACCTTATCGATAACAGGCTCGCGGGCGCCGGTGGTGAAACGGACGATGTCGAGCTCCTCCTCCTCGGAAGGATAATCGATATAGATATTCAGCATAAAACGGTCGAGTTGGGCCTCCGGCAGCGGATAGGTTCCCTCCTGCTCGATAGGGTTCTGTGTTGCAAGGACGAAGAAAGGCATATCCAGTTTGAACGTCTTATCTCCGGTGGAGACCTCGTGCTCCTGCATGGACTGAAGAAGCGCGGCCTGTGTTTTCGGGGGGGTTCTGTTTATTTCGTCCGCAAGGAGGATATTGCAAAAAACCGGCCCTTTGATGAATCGGAAAACGCGTTTTCCGGTCGTGCGGTCTTCTTCGAGTATTTCCGTGCCGGTGATATCGCTCGGCATCAGGTCCGGCGTGAACTGAATTCGGCTGAATTTGAGATCGAGGGCCTGCGCCAGAGAGGAGATCATAAGAGTTTTCGCCAGTCCTGGGACGCCGATCAGCAGAACGTGTCCTCCGGCGAGCAGAGCCACTAAAAATTCGTCGATAACCCGCTCCTGGCCCACGATTATTTTTCCGAGTTCCGCCTTTATTTTTCTTGTGGCCGCCGCAAGTTCGCCTATCGCCTGAACGTCGTTACTTTTTTCCGTCATTGTATCCTCCGGGTCTTGTGATCGAACAGAATTATTATAATATGATTCGATTGTGGATATGTCAAACTATATTCTCCGGGAGGGCAATCTCATTTTTTATTCCCAATAACACGCGAATGAATCAAATATGCCTGCTTGACTCAAATATATATTATTTAAAACCGTCCATGAAAACGCAAAAAAGATTTGCATCTTGTATTATATTAAATATATTACTATGATTAGATTATTTTAAAAATGAATAATGCAACATATTTACAATTGGAGGTTTTGTGAAAAACTCGCTAATAATTAGTTTTGTCCTCCTGCTTTTTCTATCCCTAATTCCCATCTCCTTCGGACAGGGACTCGAAATCACCCATATCAATTATGGCAGGCGGGGCGTTACAATTTCGCACGGCGTTCCCCCGGACGCGATTCTCAGAGGTTATGATAGTAATCCTTTCGAGTCGGCGGCAGAGTCGTTCTCCCCGCTCGACGGCGAGTTCAGTTGGCTCGTAACCTGCCGTCTGGACACGGGAGCGGTCGATATCGTTATGTGCCTCGATACTTCCGGATCGATGTATGGTGAGATAGCCAGTGTTCGATCCAATATCGTTGCTTTTATTGGCGACCTCGACGCCGCGGGATACGACTATATGCTTGGTGGCGTTACTTTCGGCGACGGAACAAATATCTGGGATTTCGATGGCGGCACGCCGGGCAACCAGATGACGAGCAATTCTGCGGCCTATATCTCGCAGATCAACTCTACCGGAGTCAGCGGCGGTGGCGACTGGGCCGAAACCCAGCTTGACGCTATCTGGGACGCTATCACCCTCTACGATTGGCGGCCGGACGCGCTCCACATTATTCTCACCTTTACCGACGCGCCATATCATTACCGGGGCGACGGCACCAGCTATTCCGACGTTCTCGACAGCGAAGTTATGGCGCTGGTTCTTTCGACCGGCACGGTTATTTTCTATTCCGCGACGACTTCACACGCTGCGGCAATGGCCTGGTACACCAGTGTCGCCACGGCATCCGGCGGTCAGCATTATGCGCTGGGAACCTCCTGGGCGACGATTTTCGCGGACGTTGTCGCGCTCATCAATACTTACGAAACGATAAGCATCGACGTCACCAACAACACCGGTTCCACAATAAATCCAGTCGTAGTATATCTCGATCCGGGCGCGTGTATATGGGCGCTCTCTTCCAATCCGATAAGCCACAGCATTCCCGCCCACGGCACACACCATTTCGTGTGGCACATCGACTACGATTCCACCTGCACGCCGGGCGCCGATCTCTGTTTCCATATACAAGTTTCCGGTGGTGGATATGCCGATACGGCAATAGGCTGTATTTATATGGAAGATTGCCAGTGCGCCGGGCCAATACCGACCACGATCACCCCAAATCCGTGCGGCATCTGGACGGCCTGTGAATATCAGGAGATACTGATAGAGTTCGTGGACGACGATATCGGAACGAACCCGAACTCGATTCAATTGATGGTGGATTCGACCGTATATTCTTATCCAACATACATGACCTGGACTCCTCTCACAACGCTCGTCGGGCGATTAACATTCACTCCGCCAACCCCCTGGATTCATGGGGAGTGTATTGACTGGTGGGTTCTTCGCGCCGACGACTGGAACGGCTGCCCACACACCGGCGACGCTTATTGCTGGTTCTGTGTGGACCTCGAGCCGCCGCAGGAAATAGACTGGCTTCCCGAATGCCGCACCGTTCTCGAAGATTCGATAATAAATGTCAGTGTTGGTATCGAAGATTGGGAATCCGGGATAAACATACTGGGTTTGTATTTCACCGTGAACGGCACGCCTTTCGGCTTAGGCTCCGGCCCGCCGACAGTAGATTATGTCGGCACCGGCAACTCGGGACGGGTTTCTATTTCCGGCAGCCTGAGCGATCTCGGCCTCGACGGTGCGGACTCGGCGGTTATCTGCCTTCATACCTGCGATAATGTTTCTTCTTCGTATTGCGGGCCGAATTGCGCGGAATATTGCTGCACCTATTTCCTCAACGGCCCGCCCATGGCCGAATTCATATACCCTGACTCCAATACATGGACGGCGTGCGACCCGATTGTTATTCAAATGCACCTTTGGGATCTTCTCGGGGCGAATGTCGATCCTTCGACCGTGCGGTTCGATGTCAACGGAATTATATACACTTTCTCGGACGCATGGTTAACCGTAACGACCGACAGCCTTATTTTTACGCCCGCTCCCGGAACTTATTTCGACGGGGATACGATAGTGGCCTGTCTCATTTATCTTGCCGACTCGGCGGGTGCGGTGTGCGAATCGCTTCCGATTTGCGAGACGTTCTGGAT
>DAOWNU010000143.1 GCA_030642425.1 bacterium
AAATTCGAGTTCCGTCAGTTCAAGAACCACCTGCCCGTTTTCGATTTTAATATTCATGTAACTCCTTCTGTGAATCTTCAATATTTTAATAGGCCAAGCGTATCGTTTTGTTTCGATAAATCCCACGGAGAGACGCCGGATATTTTACTTTATTAACACAATCTTGCGGGAGAGTTCTTCTTCGCCCGCCGTAACTTTGACGAGATAAATTCCAGAACCGAGGGATTTGTCAGGTTGCCAAACGATTGTGCGTATACCGCTCCCTGAGCCTGTCGAAGGGAGTTTTGCGTCGCCGGGCACTTCGGCAAGCTCAGTGACCGGCGCAACCATCCGCCCGGCGATATTATATATTTCCACTCGAACACTTGAACCCTCGAATCCTTGAACCCTTATCTTCACCGTCGAATTGAAGGGGTTTGGATAGGTGCGAAGCGAAATGCCCTCCGGCAGCGCGGGCTTTTCACTAATACCTGTGGGCGAGCCGACCGGGACGAGCACTTTGATTATTGTCGAATAGCCGGTCGCGTCGTCGAGTTGCACAGGAACCTCGATTAAAGTATCCGCCGGACAGGATGCATCGATCCGGAACTTCATCCAATCCGTGGAATTTGCTGCGGTCGCGCCGGGCCCAATATTGCCAAAGTTCGCCAGCAGGCCCTCGTGGTCGATATAGGGGGAAAAATCGATAACCGAGCCGGAAGTAACATAAGCCGAATCGGTTCCGCCGTTTTTCACTCTCAGGCGCATTCCCAGCGTCTCGTTCGGGTCGATTATGCCGTTGTCGTTGCCCTCCGCATCGCTGAAAGTTAGTTCGTCGAAGTAAAAAAGCCACGGGCCGTCCGAAATAACTGGATCCAAAGTTGTAATTCTAAGCGCCCTTCCGGGAATTATTGGCTCGGCGTTCTCTTCGTAGTCGCCCTCAAAATAATATTCAATACCGTCCGTTTCTGACGGAGATTCTATTCCTACCGCAGCATACGCGGCAAGAGTGATTTCGTTATAGTAAATGAATATCTCGCTGTCGTCGGTGGGGGTGAGCCAATGGACCGGATCGCATATCCTGACCTGACAGGAAACCCTGCCGGGATCGTAATAGTAGCGGCACATGTTCCATTGGATGACGAACTGGTGATTCGCGGCGTCGTGCGCGGAATAAATATCCCCGCCGTCCGTCCTGTGTGGGGCCAGATCCGCCCAGAGCGGCGCGATAACTCCCGCCGGGCCGTCGGAGCTTGGTATCTCCACGGGATATACATTATCGGTGAAATCCGGGCCGGGGTAAAGGAAACCGTTAGACCCGACAGTAATCCGGTCGAATGTCGCGCCGTAATAGCTAATATCGAATGGCAGCGGGATGTCGATATAGGCGTCGTCTTCATCGGTGATCTCGTCGATCTTGTTCGCGGGCGATGCGATACTGTTCCATTCGAAAACGGGCGCGATCCCAGTGATAGAATCGGTATCGTCGATAATCAAATAGCCGTAGTCGTCCGGGCCGGAAGGCAAATTCATCGAGTTTCCCGAAACGGATAGCTCAAATCGAACCGTATCTAAATAGGTATAAATCGAGCATTCGGCGGTGACGGCAATAGCAAATTCCAAATCGCCGTCGGGGATAATCGCGGGTGAGATACTGACAGAGAAACACGGCTCGACCGCGACCGTGGAAGCCCTTATAATAGAATCGGCATGGCCGTTGGGCTGTATGACCGAGACATACGGAATATCGTGGAGTATCGCCTCGAGATTATAGCCGTCGGCGGAAGTGCTGTTCGCGAGCCACAGGCAGATATCGACAGTTTCGCCGGGGTTGATCATCCCGTTGCCGTTGCCGAATGGCGGGGCGTCCATGATAATTATCGAATCGACCACGACTTCCATTCGGTGGACAAAGGGCTGCGGGTTCACGTTTCTCGTCCAGGGGCCGTCGGGATGGCCGGATATTTCCAGTGTTAGGTCGAGATGTGTCGAGCCGGGAGTATCTTGTGGGACGACGAAACTCACAGAATCGCCTTCTACCGTGTCTCCGGGCGCAATAAATGGGAACGAAGTTGTGGAGTCCGATATCACCACGTCGCCGTTTCTGAGGACTGCAACCAGTCCCGAAGCGCCCACCGAGCCGATATTCACAATCTTTGGACAGAAACTTATCGTCTCGCCGGGGTTTATCAGGCCGTCGTGATTGCCGTGAACGTCGTCGAAATCGATATGCGCGCAAATTATGCCCACTCCGGTAATATGTAAAATAAGAGTGTCCGAGAACGGATAGATATTCGGCCCGGTTACCACGAGAATCGGAGAAAATCCCGGGGCAACGTTCACCGGGATTGTTACATCCCCGAGGGAATTTGTCAGGCCGCTGGAAAAAGACTCGCCTGTGTGCACTGCCACGCGCGCGTTCTCGAGTGGAACACCGGCCCGCGTAACGCTCACTTCGATATCGAACGGCCCCACACTAACAACGGTCGGATATGTTACATGCGCGGTGAGAATCGGCGCCGTCCACGCCCGCAGTTCGGGGCTTCCCATATAGACTGCCGAGAGATATTCGTATCTGCTGGCCCCCGAGCCGCCGAATTCCGCGAACATCTCGTTCTTGCCGAATGTATGCGCCGCCGCGAGCGCGTCGATCCCCTCCTCGAACATCGCCTGAAAAATATGTTTGGAGAGCGATGAACGCTCCTCGGAATTACTGCTGACCATGCTTTGTCCCATAAACGTAACCGCGCCCTTCGGATTCGCGGCCGTTCCGGCCCTCGTGCAGCGTTCGCACATATTATTATCCCCGAAAAGAAAATCCCCGGTTCCGCAGGAAATCGATATATTCACCGGGCATTTGCCGTTATTTTCCAGCGTGTCGAGTCCGCCGCGAAACCCGTAGTAGTAATCGGGATAGGCCTGTCCTCTATATTGGACAAATCCCAGTCCCGCCTCGACATAGGGCTGAACATCGTAGAAGTTGTCGCCGTCTTTGCGGCGGAATATCTGGACGTCCGTGAAGCCGGCGGCGGTGCATTGGCCCATGCCGTAATTTACCGCGGCAAGATAGGACGAGTCCTGCGGGCCGAGCGGGTCCCATGTCGGGTCGTCTTCGTTGACAATCCCCACCGCGCGGGCAAGGTAGCCGTCCACAGTATCCGGCCGCATCTCGTAATCGAGATGTTTGCGGATAATATTGTCCATATCCGCGCCGTTTTCACCGGAGATTCTGCCGGGGAAGATATCCGGGAATATATCGGTGCCGTCCACCGTGCAATGGTCGTTGTCGCCGTGACAGCCGCCCCATACATCGTAAGCTGGAACGTGTTCGTTATCCCCGAAAATAAGCAGATAGACCGGCGGGATAGTCCACGTATCGTAAGCGTTTCGGATGAACGATTTTATCGATGTCAGCGAAGTTCCGGTCGGGACAGGCACGACCTTGGTCGGAATCCCCATCTCGAGCTTCCACTCTATCCAGGGGGCAAGCTCGTCGGTGAACTCGGGATAGCTTATCACCAGAAGCTCCGCGCCATCGGCGGAATCCCATTCTTCGATAGCAAAAGTAAAACTTCTCTCTTCGGGGACAGCCGCGTCCGGGTTGACCAACATGCTGCGATAGAGCGCCTCGAATGCCGGATGATAGAGCCTGTCGTCGCAGCGTGTCGGATTTCCGGCGGGCGGATGTTCGAGCGTGACGACAATCTTTTCTATAAATCGGACACCCGCGCCGGGGCAATATTCGACCGGGATAATGTCCACCTGTGCGATTTCGACACCGCGTATCGTGGCGCTCCCGATATATTTCACCGTTCCGCCGGAAGGGCCGCTTATAGAGTTCGGCGTTCGCTCTGAAAAGGATACTGTCCGACCGGTTGTCGGTGAATAGCGGCGCCGGAGTTATTTCTGCCCAATCCGTCCAGCGTATCGAGTTTATGCCGATTTCGACAGTCGAGCCTTTCGGGACCGCTATCCGAAAAACTTTTCCGAACAGCCGGGGGCCGCTTTCCACTCCGCGGCTGCCGAAATTTTCGAGCCGGATAAAGCTGTAGTTCCCACCGGCATCTTCGATAGCCGGTTTCTCGAAATTAACCGCAAACGTAGTTCTTTCGGGCGTGTCCTCGATAAGGACGACGTGGTCGGCGCAATAGGCCGCGCCCAGAATCAGGATTATTGCGATGTAAATGATGCGTTTCATGTTGGGTCCTTCGATAAGATTGTGTGCCGCGACAGGTTGGCAATTTGGGATAAATAATATCGAATAATACTTTCCGATGCAATAACTTATTTTGCCTGAATTTTCGGGTAAAGACCGGTAAAGAGAAGTGGAATCACTCTTTGGGAAATGGGATTTCGTATGCGAATGCCGCGGTAGTGAGATTCAACAGGTCGAGCGTTTCGCCTAATATAATAGGTCGAGCGTCTCGCTCGACATGAGGTCCCTGAGCCTGTCGAAGGGGCAATACACGGCGAGACGCCGTGTCTATTATGTTGGGATTTTTATTCACCCTAAAAGGTCGAGCGTCTCGCTCGATAATAAAAAGTCGTTTCGACTATTTCGGCTCCGCTCAATAACCAGCTCAACGACCGACCGCTCCCTGAGCTTGCCGAAGGGAAAATAAAAAGGGGCGACCATCGGTCGCCCCGATATGAACAAACGTAGGGACACCATATATGGTGTCCCTACGGCTACGACTCTGTGTCCTCTGGGGTGGCGCGGGGCACTTTTGCATTGCTAATTGCTAATTGATAATTTTGCAATGAATCTTCCCTCTTCCCCCTCTGTGCCCTCTGTGGTTTTCCCCGGCGGTGCGGGGTGCGGGGCACTTTTGCCTTTTTGCCTTTTGCCTTTCCCCTCCCCGGCGAGACGCCGGGGCTATTAACTTTCCTACCAAATCTTCACGCTCTCCGGGCCGCAGGGGTCGCTTTCTTCGCCGTCGCCGAATGCGGTCACCCACGCATAGACTGTGTTACCGGGGCCGGGAGCGAAAATCGAGACCTGATTCGTGATTATCTCGTCGTGCATCGGCTCGTCCGGCTTGTCCGGCGGCGCGCTGCCGGTCGGGACTATTGCGATATAAAGCGTGCAATGTTGCGGCACGCCCGTCAGCGGCGACTCCCACGTCGCCTTGACATATTCCTCGACGCGTTCGAGTTTCAAATTCTGCGGCGGCCCCGGCGGAGTGCCCTCGATTTCGATATCGATAGCGTCGCCGCGCTCGCCCCATTCCTCGCCTTTTTTCGCCCAGACGCGGAAATACAAATGCCCGCCGGGCGGGTCGAACGTGTATTCGGTATCCGGGCCGTCATAGAGATTCGTGCCGAGAATAGTCGGGTTGGTGCCCATCTCGAGATGATAGCTGGTCGCGCCCTCGACAGCGTCCCAGAAAATCCTCAGATTCGGGTCGAGAAACTCTAATCCGAAATTCTCCGGCGTCGGAAGTTTTTCTCCACCGCCACCCGGCGTCCAAATCCCGCTTGCGGTCTGGAAACCAAGCTCGACAAGGCGCGGGTCTTCATCGCCCCAAACAAGATGCGCGCCCGTCAGAATAAATCGAAGAAGCTGAGTATGATTTGCAAACAGCTCGTGAAGCGCATCGTAGGCCTCCGAAGACTCCCGCTCCTCCGCGTGAGCCGTTGCCCTCAACGAAAGCATGTTCGCGCGCTTATCGACCAGTTCCGTCATCACCGCATCCGGTATCACACGCGGGTCGGCGGCGGCGACCAGCAAATCGTGATTCTCTTTCCACATCGCGATTTTCGAATCCAATCCGGCTAACCAGGTCGGCGATTTGCCCTCGAAACCGTAAGCGTGAAGAAAAT
>DAOWNU010000056.1 GCA_030642425.1 bacterium
CCGGCCTCGTTGTCGCGCATTCGATAAAGCCGCCGTCAACCAGCGGATATTTAAAAAACCACAGTTTGCCGGAGATAGACCGGTGCTCTGCCTCTTCGTCGGAGAGAGCGGTTTGGCATTTCGGGCACCAGTTTATGATATATTTGCCGCGATAAATAAGCCCCTCTTCGTGAAGACGGACAAATGCCTCGCGGACAGCGCGCGCGTAGCCCTTGTCGAGCGTGAACCTTTCCCGCGACCAATCGCAACTGCAGCCCAGTTCTTTCAACTGGTCGATAATGCGACCGCCCTTGTGCTCTTTCCAGGCCCACATCCGCTTTTCGAATTCCTCGCGGCCAATATCCTCTTTGGTCAAGCCTTCTTTTGCGAGTTCCTGGACAACCATGTGCTGCGTGGCGATCCCGGCGTGGTCGGTGCCCGGCAGCCAGAGCGTAGAAAATCCCTTCATCCTCGCGCGGCGGATAAAAACATCTTGAATAAGGTTGTTTAAGGCGTGGCCGACGTGCAGAATATCGGTTACGTTCGGCGGCGGAATAACTATCGAGTAAGTTTCCCCGGCGTCGCCCGGCTTGAAAAACTCCTTCTCTTCCCACCATTTATACCATTTGGCCTCGGCGGAAACGGGATCGTATGTTTTGTTCAGTTCGATTGCCATCTTCGTTTTTTTTTATATTCACACTCATTCCCAAATCCAATTCGGGAATCAACTTTTTAAAAATACAGTCCTCACCCGCAATTGTCAAGAAAGAAATTGATTGAGTTGTTGAAAGTCGGCGGCGGGGCCGAAGCCAACTTGCTCGACGGCTTCGCCGATTCGCCTAATGTTAGTTCTTTATCTTCCTCTCCCTCTTCTTCCGGAAGAAGGGGCCGGGGGGTGAGGGTAATAAGAAGCGTCCGCGCCGGCGGGGAAGATCAATTAAAACGATCAATTCTCTTTTCCATCGCTCACGGCGCTTCCCATCTTCCAGTCGAATTGTCGAGAAGCCAATAGCCCGCGCCGACTTCGATTTCGGCGGCTGGATAATAGGCGCCCCGATACTCGAACATCGGCCAGATGGGCGCGCCGCCGGTCAGGCCCTCCGACGGTGAAAACGGCACGCTTCCCCCGCCGAGAAGATTCCATCCGCGGAAGGTCGGCATAAAATAGCCGTCTATCGGCACGCCGCCGAACATGACCCGCGCGCTGTCCAAACTGAGAATCCAGTAGCCGAGAGCGGGCGCGAGAATGTCGCTCGACTCGTAGTCCGCGAGTAGCGTAACATAAAGATAGGCGTCGCCGATAGCCGTCTCGAAATAGGAGACCGGCACCGAAGGAATCCCCGACGGCAGCGAGACGAGATTCCAGCCCGGCACAAGCTCGATAACCGCCTCGTGGCAGCCGCTGGAATCGAGCGTTACAAGCAGCGTCTCGACATAAGCGCCGTCGTCGAAATCCCCGATAACGTGGAACGCAGACATGGTCGCGGTATCGTCGATTGTCAAATGGAACCAGGCCGTGTCGAGGCCGCCGGCAGCGATAGTCCCCAGATCGAATAGAGAATCGTGAAATTCGACTCCGCCGATGGATTCGAGTTTCAAAACCGCATCGACCGGCGACGCGAGATTATTCCGAACGGCGATTTCGCTCATGCTCCCGCTGTTTATCGAACTCGCCAGCATACGAAGGCTGTCCTGCCAGTCGTCGAGAAGATTCCAAAAAGCCCCGCCGGTCGTGTCCGCGGCAAGGCGCCAGAAATCGATATGATATGGTGGAGCAGGAACACAGCCAGAATAATAGAGCGGGTCGCGAACGATAGGATACAGGATAATATCGTGATTCATTAGCGTATCGAGGCATTCTTCTTTTGTGAGATTGCTGTGACAATTAAAGCAGTGATCGCTTATCTCGCAGAAGACGGCATCGGTGAAAAGAAAGGTAATATGAAGAGCATCGGGTCGCCAGTTAATACAGTGCGCCGCGACCCAGAGTGCGTCGAGGTCCTCATCAGGTGTGTCGGAGCCACCCGTAGTTCCCCATGGAAGGTCGTCCCGAAAACTATAATAATCGTCGGTTAAGTCAATACCCGGAGTAGTGGTGTCGAAGTCGTGCGAACCCATAACCGAATCGACAAAGGCCACGATTCCCCATCGGACATCGCATTCCGAAAGGATGCTATCGAGAACACCGGTAAAACTTCTAATAGCACTTATTGTCGAACACATGCTCCCGCTCGTATCGATAACGAACACGAGATCGACTCTATTGCCCCCCTCGCAATCGACAAAAATATCCATCGGCCCGGCGAGCGCCGCGACCGCGACAAGTAAAGTTATTAGAGCGTTCCTCATTTTCCCATCTCCTTTATGATATTTTAGTTCAAAAGCCCCATTCATAAGCCTCTCCGAAGCGTTCCCTGTCCCGATGCCTTTTTTCGCGCGGCGTATTCGTTGTTTTTAATGAACTCTGCATTGCTTTTAATAAAGTATGGTTTGTTTTTACCAAATAATACTTCGTTTCTAATGATATACATTGCGGTTCTCAAAACATACATTGCGGTTCTCAAAAACAACACTTCGTTTTTACAAAAGCACAATTGGTTTTTACAAATCATTATCGCCCTTCCTGAGGGTCTTTTCCCCTCGGCGGAAGTTTCACCCGACGTTTTTCGTAAAGGAAATCCTCGTTGTCCGGGATTTTTTCGAGAACTACCTTGTAGCCACAAGTTCCGGCAATCGCGATAAAAGTCGAAAAACGAAGCGATTTGGTTCGCCCGTGCATGAAATTGCTCACCGACGAAGGAGCCATACCGGAAGAACGCGCGATTGTCGCTTGATTGACTCCCGCGGTGCCGTCCTTAATCATGTTTATCAGATTCCTATGGACGCGCTTTGCTTCGGGCTTCCAATATTCACGCATTTGTGCTCTATTCTCCTTCGATTTGGCCTTTTTGGCCTTCCTGCGCTCGTCTCTTTCCTGCCAGGATAAACTTCCCATGTCATTCCTTTCGGTTTATATGTTGCTTCGCCCCACCGGGCGAATTCCGTCGATTCATTTTAAATATACGATGCGTTTTGTGACCGATTCCGTGCTTCGGTCGGTGAGCCTGCGATGTCCTGAGCCTGTCGAAGGGTCGAACCGCACCCGCACCAGATACACGCCGGAAGGGATGGATGGCGCGGGAGTCCAGACGAATTTGCCGTAGAATGATGATCTCAAAAGGGGATCCGACGATTTTCGCGAAATGCCGCTTTCTATCAAATTGCCTTTTGCATCGATAATCTCGATGTTTGCTTCTAACGGGGCACATATTGAATAGGTTCCATTTGTATCGTCTTGTTTAATATCTATAATCAATCCTCTAATCGGAGAAGAATCGAGGATAATGAGACCCCTGTCGTAATCCGCGACGAAAATAGTCATATCCTGAACTGCAACATCTAACGGGCGGCCTTTCGTCGCATAGTAGCCGACTTCGAACGGCATCGCCGGGTCGCTTATATCGATAATCCTCAGCCCGAAATCCGCGACAGTCACATAGGCAAAGCAACTTTCGACGCAGACGCTATTGAAATACTCGTCCGTTTGATAAAATCCGGCGTCCTCCGGATTGTATGGATTCGAGATGTTTATTATTCTCAGACCGGCGTAACCATCGGCGATATATGCGATATTCTCATCTATGAAAATATCTACAGAACTTCCGGGGGTGTTGAGTTTTCCAGTTTCGTAAGGGTCGGTCGGATTGTGAACATCATAAATCCGAAGACCTTCCTCCCAGGCTGCAATATAAGCAAACGAGTTATCCGAGACTATCTTGTTCGCTAAAAGCCCGATTGTGGTATCCAATCCGACAACGTAGGCGGTATCGGATGCCGGGATATGCAAGACAGTGAAAACTCTATCCGAGTTGATTGTGTAGGCGTATTGTCCGTAGAGTGATAGACCGTAGAACCTTCTTCTTGTATTAAACAAATAGGATTTGAAAATCGAATCGGGATTAGAGAGGTTAAAAAAAGCGAATTTTCCATAACTACCTTGACTATTAGTTATAATATAAGCGATTGAATCCGAAATCACTATGTCTTCTATATGCATATAAGTTCCCGGATAGATTTGGCCAATTGTATCTATCGATTGTAGGTTACTTATCTCGAAGATAACCAAACGACGGGTGTCCTGTGATACTAAGGGATTTTTTGAATACTTTCTCTTAATACTAAGATTCGCCTCCATATAATGATAAATGGGCCTTGCTGTTGCATAACAATAATTATCTCTAACATTAACTAAGCTACAGCCATCCAAAATTATCCTATTTACGAGATATACGTTGAGGTTTTCAGCCTTCGTTGTCGGTCTTTCGATTTCAGGATTGCCCAGCGAATCGACCGGGAATATCCATAGCACCTGCGAAATGCCCCAATAGCTATCCTTGAGAGTTTCACCGATAGCGAATAATATAAAGCCGCCACCGGGTTTCTCGATAACCGAATGCCCGGATGCTAATTTAAATTTTGAAGTATCGATAAAGCTACTATAATCTCTTTTCCAGTGCAAGCTGTCTATATCACCTTTCACCAAAGTAAAAGCCGATAGTATCAGGAAATCATTATTCGAGGATTCAGAAAAATACGTCGATCTGATTTCCTTTCCCCAAAAATCATCGTATATGTTCCCGAGTGAATCCATGATTATTGAATTCGTTCCAATAATCCAAGGGGCTTCGCAAAAATAGGCGTTATCGCCTATCTTGCCGGAACAAGGTAATTCCGTTTCCCTTATTCGGTTACTGAAAAGAACCTTGCCTTTAAAATCCGTCCTCACAACCCAGGCCGCCGTTTCGCAATCGTGGCCGTCTTTCCATTCGGTCATGAAGAGCCGATAACCACCTGAGAGGATTTCTATATATTCTACGGTGTAATTCACTGACCATTTCGTTTCGCCGGGAAATCCCGTAAGATAGCATTCAGATAGTTTTTTACCGTTTTTGTCGAGTTTGATAATGGGTATAATAAAAGAACCGTCGTTACGATTTCTGACTGACGAGAAGACGATAATATCACCCTTACTGTCTATAACTATTTTTTCAATAATGTGATAAGCCTCTTCTTCCTCGTCAAATTTGTATTTCCAAAGGATTTCCCCATTCTCGTTCAGGCGGAAAACGCACTCCTTACTCGAAACATCTTTCTTGTGTTCTTCTGTTGTTCTTGTTCCCGAAAGGACGAATCCGCCGTCGGGCATTTTGGCGGATTTACCCAAACTTATGTAATGTTCTTCGAACGACAGGATACGACCGCTCGTTGTTATTGTGTAAACAAAGGTTCTACGAATTGAATACGAATGGCCCCATTGATTGTTCGGGATAACTTCTTTGCGTTCGTTCGAACAGAGCAACACGAATGTTGTATCGTCGATGAAATGAGCCTCGTGGGGAACGAGTGTATTTCGCTCGTGGAGAAATATCTCCCAAGCGCCTATATTTTGGAAGAGAATTATCGACAAAATAACTACTAATTTCAAATTTTGCATTTTTATCTCCATTCGATTATAAAATCGCGGTCGGGTATCCAGTTTTCGCAAATATAGCGCAAGACGCCGACCTTATTAAATATAAATATCAATTCAAAATTAGCAATTATCAATTAGCAATGCAAAATGACCCTGACCCACCACCCACCGGGGGGTGGATGGGAATTGACAATTGATCATTGCTAATTGATCATTTTGCAATGTTTCTTCCCGTCCTATCGCACCCATTTCTTTTTCCAGCGGGCGATAGCATCGAGGGCCTCAAGCGGAGTCATTCTGTCCGTGTTCATATCGCGCAGCTGCTGGACTATTGGGTGGTTCTCCGGCTCGAACAGGGAAATCTGGACGCCCTCCGCCGCGATAGATTTGCCCTTGTGCCGGCCTATCCTGATTATCGATTCGCGGTTCAATGTGTCTCCCGATTCCAGCGCAAACAGCACGCTTTTCGCCCTGCCGACAACCTTTTCGGGCACACCGGCCAGTTTCGCGACATATATGCCGTAGGAGTCGTCGCAGCCGCCGGGCACGATCTTGTGGAGAAAATGCACCATATCGCCGCGCTCCCGAACCGCCACCTGAAAATTGCGCAGCCTCGGGTAAATATTGGCCAGTTCGGTCAACTCGTGGTAATGTGTGGCGAAAATCGTTTTCGCGCGGTGGTAAGGGTTTTCGTGAAGAAACTCGCTGACCGCCCACGCTATCGAGAGGCCGTCGTAAGTGCTCGTGCCCCTGCCGATCTCGTCGAGGAGCACGAGGCTTCTATTCGTCGAGTTGTTGAGAATGTTTGCGGTCTCGATCATCTCCACGAGGAACGTCGATTGGCCTCTGGCGATGTTGTCCATCGCGCCGACCCGCGTGAATATCCTATCGACCGGGCAAAGGCGGCATTTCTGCGCGGGAACGAAACATCCTATCTGCGCGAGAAGCACTATCTGCGCCACCTGACGGAGATATGTCGATTTGCCGGACATGTTCGGCCCTGTAATTATCAGTATCTGACCCTCGTCGCCGGAAAGATTTGTGTCGTTGGGCACGAAAGCCCTGTCGCCGAGAATTTCCTCGACAACCGGATGCCTGCCCTCGATAATCTCGATAACGTCGTCTTCGGTGAACTCCGGTCGCGCCCATTCCCTTCGGCGGGAGATTTCCGCCAGAGAAGCGGTCGCGTCGAGTTCCGCCGCGGCGTGGGCGACAACCAGTATTTGCGGGGCGTAGGCCGCCAGATGAGAGCGTATTGTGAGGAAAAGCTCCCGCTCTATCTCGAATATCCTCTCCTCCGCGGAGAGCACCTTTTGCTCGTATTCTTTCAGTTCCGGCGTGATATATCGTTCGCAGTTGACCAGCGTTTGTTTGCGCTCGAAAGCCTCCGGGACTTTGTCCGACTGCCCTCTCGAAACCTCGATAAAATATCCGAAAACGCGGTTATAACCAATTTTCAGCCTCGGTATATTGAATTCTTCCCGCAGCCGCTCCTGCATATCGGAGATATATTTTTTCCCGCCGTAACGAATTTCCCTGAGTTCGTCCAGTTCCGGCGAAACGCCTTTTTCGATTATCCCGCCCTCGTTGATATGAACCGCCGGTTCCGGTTGATATTTTTCCGGATTATCTCCCGCGCTTCGTCTATCGGGTCGAGCTTTGCGCGGAGTTTGTCGAGGAAAGGGGTTTCGAGCGGGGCGATAATTTTTCGGATTGCCGGCATTTCGTCGAGGCTCGTTTTCAGCGCGACAATATCTCTCGGATTGGCCTTTTCGTTGCCGAGCCTGCCCACAAGGCGTTCGAGGTCCCCGACAGCCGCGAGTTTTTCGCGCAGTTTCGCGAGAATTAATGGCTCCGAGACGAGCATCCCCACCGCGCTGCGGCGCCGCTCGATAGCCTCGCGATTTATTAGCGGGGCGAGAATCCAGTTCCCGAGGACGCGATGTCCCATGGGCGTGCATGTAACGTCGATAATCCAGAGCAGGGTGCCTTTCGGGCCGCCGTCGGAAAGAGAGCGAACAAGCTCGAGATTTCGCACGGTGGCGGCGTCGAGAGTCATTGTGTCGCCGCCGCGATATATCGAGAGCGCGCGGATATGCGCCATGTCGCCCTTTTTCAAATCCCTGAAATAGGCTATAAGCCCGCCCGCGGCGGACATCTCCGGGATTGAAATATCGCCAAAGCCTTCGAGAGTAGTGATCTTGAAATGTTCGAACAGGTTTTGCCGGGCGAAATCCGCGCCGAATTTCCAGGCCTCCGAAAAGCTGATCCGCGCGCCGGACGCGGCATTTTTCAAAAGCGAAAGCAGGTCGTCGTCGAAATCTTCCGGGACGAGTATCTCTTTCGGGCGGAGCAATTCTATCTCCCCGGCGAGCTTTTCGCTTTCTATCGTTTTAACCTCGAAATGACCGCTCAGAATATCCGCGATAGCGAGTGAGATTTTGTCGTTATCCGCAAAGGCGCAGACAATATAGTTCGGCTCCGGCGAGCCTTCCACGTCGATAGTCGCGGTTCCGGGTGTCATGATCTCGACTATGTCCCGATCGACAATCCCCTTGGCTTGTTTCGGGTCCTCGACCTGTTCGCATATCGCGACTTTGAAACCCGCCGCGAGCAGTTTCGACAGGTATTTCTCGACCGCGTGATACGGCACCCCCGCGAGCGGTGTCGGCTCGGGCATGCCGTGGGAACGCTGTGTGAGAGTAATTCCCAGAACCTCGGAGGCGATTTTGGCATCGTCGTCGAAAA
This sequence comes from bacterium, assembly GCA_030642425.1. Taxonomy (GTDB): domain Bacteria; phylum UBP14; class UBA6098; order UBA6098; family UBA6098; genus DAOWNU01. The sequence goes on from DAOWNU010000056.1 coordinate 8,240, forward strand.
GCTCGAAAAAATCGCCCATGCGGAAAAGGAGGAGCGAATCCGGCACTTTCTCCTTTATACGGCGATACTGCTCCATAAGTGGGGTCGATTTCCTGTTTCGTTTTGGGATTTGTTTTGCTGTCATTTTTTCCCCGGTGATAGTCGAAGGCTTTTATTTAAAGTATATAAGATGCCCGTGAAGAGTCAAGGCGCTTTTTCGTGGAGTTTCACGAAGAATGATCGGCACGCGTCGCTCTTTCGGCGCGAACAGATTAAGCCCTTTATGTTCTTTAATTAATCATCTTATAAAAGGTTGAGCGAATGAAAAAGATATTAAATATCAAACATCAAATATTAAAATTACAAATCAAAAATCAAAATTGTTCCTTGCTGCGATGATTAACGTCCTTTCTCCCCCCCCCTCAACCCATCGACGCGGAGCGTCGCCCAAACCGTTACACCGCAGAGCGGAGTAACGAGAGAACCCTTTATGCTCTTTAATTATTTATCTTATAAAAGGTCGAGCGTCTCGCTCGACATGAGGTCCCTGAGCCTGTCGAAGGGGAAATGCACGGCGAGACG
>DAOWNU010000234.1 GCA_030642425.1 bacterium
CGTAGGGGCGCGACGGTGGCGCGCCCGTTTTGAAATTTACGCAAATCCCACGACGGGCATGTCGCCGCCATGCCCCTACGGCAAAATTATCATTTCAAATAACGAACGACGCGGAGCGTCTGGAAGAGCGTTCCGCACGCCGGAGCGTGGGAACGAGAGGAATATATTCGATTCCTATCATAATTCCCTCCATTCTATTTTTCGCTTCGATGTCGCCTTCAATATACTCCGTCTTTTTTATCGGCGCAAGGAAATAATCAAGATTTTTTCGTTCTCCCGCGCCCCGTGGATTCCGGCCTCAATCTCGAATTATGTAAAAAAGAAGGGCATTTTCCTTTTTAATTCTTATATTACAAATTGCAATTACGCGTTTATCGAAGCGATACGCACGGGAGCCTCGCTTCCGCTATAGATTAGGAGTCCGGAACTATGAACCTCAATCAATTTCTTTTGTCGGTAATCCAGAAGGGCGCGAGCGATATCCATTTTAAAGTTGGCAGCCCTCCGGTTGTCAGGGTTTTCGGCGATCTTATCGTAACGAAATCCGCGCCGCTTCGCCCGCAGGATACGAGCACGCTCGCGTTCACATTCCTGAACGAGTCCGAGGGGCGGCATTTTTCCTCTCTCACCGAAATCGACACAACTTATACTATCGGCCAACGCGCCCGTTTCCGGGTCAATATTTTCAAATCGAAGGGGCATTTCAGTATCGCGATGAGATATATTCCGCTCGAAATACCGAAAATCGACGAGCGCGGTATCCCGAAGGCCGCAAAGGATTTCGCGATGGAGCCGCGCGTACTCGTGCTGGTCACGGGGGTGACAGGAAGCGGAAAATCGACGACTCTGGCCGCGATGGTCGATTATATCAACAACAACCGGCGAAGCCACATTATCACGATAGAAGACCCGATAGAGTTTATCCACGATGACGAGAAAAGCCTCATCAACCAGAGGGAAGTCGGGGTCGATTCTCCGAGCTTCATGAACGCCATGCGGTCCGCTATGCGCGAGGACCCCGATGTAATCTTGATAGGGGAGCTTCGGGACAACGATGCGGTCGCCACGGCAATAAGGGCGGCGGAAACCGGCCATCTTGTGCTGTCAACTTTCCACACTGTTGACACAACGGAGACAATAAATTCTTTAATAAGCTTTTTCCCCGAACATCAGCAGCCGCAAATAAGGGCGCAGATCGCCGCCAATCTTCGCGGGATTATCTCGCAAAGGCTTGTCCGGCGCAAGGACAACAAGGGGAGGATACTCGCCGCCGAGGTTCTCGTGAACACCTCCTCTATCCGGGACTGTATATTGGACGAGGAAAAGCGGTTGGATATTCCGCGTTATAGTGCCAAGGGCGGCAGCGAATACAACATGCAGACCTTCGATCAGGCCGTGATGAAGCTTTACAAAGCCGGTCTTATCTCGATCGAGAATGCGCTTGCCAACGCCACGAACCCGACCGAGATCGAGCGGATTATGCAGCTCGAATAGGCATTGCCGAACCAGTCCCCTTTCGAGGTCGGCGACTTTGCGTAGTTGTTACATTCTGTATTTAAAATACTTCAAAATATGATAAAGATAAAAAAGCCTTCCGACGCTCCACCCGCAAAAAAAGGTGGGGCTGTGTGGAAAGTGTTTGCGAGCTTTTTCGGGGCGGGATATTCGCCCGTGGCGCCGGGGACTGTGGGCAGTGCCGCGGCTTTTATTATTATATGGTTCCTGCCGACCGGCCACTGGGCGTATTGGGCCGCGTTTGTTGCTCTGACTCTTTTCGGGGTGTGGGTTTCGGGGAAGGCGGAGGAATATTGGGGCCACGATCCGTCGAAAGTGGTGATAGACGAGGTGGCCGGGAGCATGGCTTCTCTGATGCTTGTGCCGAAAAGCCTTTCGCTGTGGATATTGGCATTTTTGGCGTTTCGGGCTTACGATATTATCAAGATTCCGCCGGCGGGGACGGTTGAGAAAAAGTTCCGTGGGGGTTGGGGCATTATGATGGACGATATCGTGGCCGGGATATACACATTCGTTCTGGTGCATCTGGTCAGGCTGATTTTCCCCGTATATATAGATTTGATATGAACTGCGTGATAATCTCTATAGGCGACGAGCTTCTCGATGGTCGGACCCTCGATTCGAATTCCGCATGGCTTGCGGGAGAATTGGGCGGCCTCGGGATAAGAGTGGTGGAGTGTATTACCGTTCCCGACGAGCCGGAGAGGATAATCCGCGCGTTGCGGCGCGGCTTCGATATCTCCGAAATCGTAATTACCACGGGCGGTCTCGGCCCCACCGACGACGATCTCACACGCGGGGCGCTGGCTGAATATCTTGGGGTGAAACTGACGCGAGATAACCGTGTTCTCGATGGGATTAAGGAGATTTTCGCCGGGAGAGGAATTATAATGCCCCCGAATGTCGCACGGGAGGCGCTTATTCCCGTGGGCGCGAGGCCGCTGAAAAATTCTGTCGGCGTGGCTCCGGGGTTGTTTATCCCTATGAACGATAGTCGGCTTCTGATAGCCCTGCCGGGGGTTCCCCCGGAGATGAGAGCGATTTTTTGCGAGGAACTTGCCCCGCTGCTTTTAGAACGCGGCGGGGGAATTCGTCCGAATATAGAGAGCCTTTTTACGGTCGGCATCCCCGAAAGCGCGCTGTTCGAGAGGGTGTCCCGCGCATCGAGCGGGTTCGGCACGGAAGGACTCGCTTTTTATCCTTCGAATATAGGAGTCGAGGTCAGGATCGACACCGGAGCGGGGGATAATAACGCTGCGGAGCGACTTCGGCTTATCCGGGAAGCGGTAGAGCCGTGGCGCTATTCCAATTCGGAAAAGAGCCTTCCGGCGGTGGTCGGCGGCCTGTTGTCCCGGTCGGGCCGGACTGTCTCCACCGCGGAAAGCTGCACCGGAGGACTTCTATCGTCCCGATTGGTGGATGTTCCGGGCGCGAGCGACTGGTTCCCCGGCGGGATTGTAAGTTATTCCAACGAGGCAAAGGCGGAAATGCTCGGGGTCGGGCGCGATATATTGGAGAAATTCGGCGCGGTATCCCCACAGGTGGCTTTGTCGATGGCCTCCGGCGCAGCGCGGCTTTTTGGCTCGACATTCGCCCTCTCGACGACCGGTATCGCCGGGCCTTCGGGAGGAACAGACGAAAAACCGGTCGGCCTCGTCTATTATGCCCTCCACACTCCCGAACGAACGTTTGTGAGGAGAAATCGATTCACAAGGGGCAGGGAAGATCACCGATACCGGACTTCCCAGTCCGCGCTGGCGATGCTCTGGCTGTGGCTCGAAGGAAAATATAAAGACCATCCATGGGAGGACGGAAGCCGGGAGATCGAATTATAATGCGCGTGGACGGGGAAAATATCAGGACGTTCATCTGTTTCGAGATTCCGAAAAAGATCCAGCGCACGATTTACCGCGAGGTAACGCTTGTTCTCAAAAAATGCAGAGTCAGATGTTCCTGGGTCAAGCCCGAAAATATTCACCTGACGCTAAAATTCCTCGGGGACGTTCCCGAAAAAAGGATCGGGGGCATTTCGGAGAAAATCCGATGGACTCTGGAAGGTTTTGCGCCGGTCGAACTGCGGCTCGATTCGGTGGGAACGTTCGGTAAAAAATCCCCGAGAGTGGTTTGGATAGGTGTCGCGGGTGAAACCGACCCGCTGGTGGTTATGGCCAAAGCTGTCGATAATGTCCTCGCAAGGATAGGTTTTCCCGCGGAAAAGCGAGTTTTCTCGCCGCATCTGACTATCGGCAGGATACGCGATCCACGGGGCGCGGACGATTTGCTCCGGTCGATAGAGGGGATCGAACTCGATCCGGTGGAATTCACAGTTCACAGGATTATCCTTATGAAAAGCGAACTCTCGCCCCGGGGAAGTATTTATTCGCCGCTGGAGCTTTTCGAGCTGTAATCCGGCGGCGAACTGTATAAACGCGCTCGAATAATATTTCGCGATCAAGCAGTTTTCCTTTTGAAAAACGCGTTTTATCTTGTATAATATAAAATTGCAGGTTAATCTGACGCCGGACTAAAAACCGACATCGACACACATAAAAAACTGGAGGAATGGTGGCCGAAAAAGAAAAAAATAAGGCGCTCGATCTCGCGGTGGAGCATATACAGA
>DAOWNU010000210.1 GCA_030642425.1 bacterium
TGACATCATAGTGAGGAAAAATCAAATATCAAAGTTTAAAATGCAAAATGACATATAAAAAATTAAAAAGACTTCAATAAATAAAGAAATCGGGACGATAATATTTTTGATTTTTGATTTGTAATTTTAATATTTGATGTTTGATATTTAATATATCTCGTTACTCCGCTCCGCGTCGATAGGGTGGGTAAAATTACGCAAAGCGTCGAATAAATGTTCCACCGGTTTCCGCATTCGCCTATTTGCCGGAGAGCAGATACGCGCGAATGAAACTGTCGAGATCGCCGTCGAGAACGGCCTTTGTGTTGGAAGTCTCGAATGTCGTGCGAAGGTCTTTTACCATATTATAGGGGTGCAGGACATAGCTTCGAATCTGGCTTCCCCACTCTATCCTTCGCTTTGTCGATTCGACCCGGGCCTTTTGTTCGGCGGCCTCTTTCTCTTTTTTCTGTTTGAGCCGCGCCTTCAACATCTTCATGGCCTTCGCCTTATTCTTATGCTGGCTGCGCTCGTTCTGGCATTGAACCACTACTTTCGTGGGGATATGCGTTATCCGCACCGCCGAATCGGTTTTGTTGAGATGCTGGCCGCCGTGGCCGCTCGACCTGTATGTGTCGATTCTCAGGTCTTTCTCGTCTATCTCGATTTCCTCGTCCGCTTCGACCTGCGGGAAAGCGAATACGCTGGCGAAACTCGTGTGTCTTCTGTTTGCGGAATCGAACGGCGAAATGCGCACCAGCCGATGGATACCTATCTCGCACTTGAGATAGCCGTAGGCGAATGGCCCATCGACCTCAACAATGGCCGATTTTATTCCGGCCTCGTCTCCGGGGGTGATCTCCAGAACCGCGGCATCGTAGCCGGAGCGTTCGCACCATCTGACATACATTCTCAGGAGCATCTCCGCCCAATCGCAGGCCTCGGTTCCGCCGGCGCCGGAGTGGATTTCCAAAAAACAGTCCGCCTCGTCGTCCGGCTCCGAGAGAACTTGCTGCAATTCGAAACGCGCCAGTTCTCTATCGAGATTTTCGGAATCGGCGATTAAAGTGTTGTATTCGGGGTCGTTAGGCGTGTATAGCTCGATCAATTCGGCGAGATCGTGAACGCGCCCGGAAAGGGAATTCCACAGCAGAAGCCGGTCTTCGAGCGCTTTGCGTTCCGACATAAGTCGCTGGGCGGATTCCTGATCGTTCCAGAAATTCGGTTCGGAAGCGGTCCCGTCTATCTCCGCGATCCTTTTTTGCATCCCGGCCGGGTCAAAGGAACTCCTTTAGTTCGGCGAGTCTTTTTTTGAGAGAATCGATATTGGCGGTTTCTGCTGCCATTATTCCTCCGTTTTATCGGACGATAGTATTTACGCGATCCGGCCCCGTGGAAACCCATCCCACCGGGCATCCGGCGACCTGCTCGATCCGCTTGATATAGTATCGCGCGTTTTCCGGGAGCTTGTCGAAAGACTCCGCGCAAAATACGCCGTCATCCCAGCCGGCAAGCTCTTCATAGACCGGCTCGACCCGCGCAAGCTCTTCCACAATAGAAGGATAATCCCGCCTGACCTTGCCGTCGATCTTGTATGCGCTGCACAACCGGATTTCTTTTATCCCATCGAGAACGTCCAGCTTCGTCATAAACAGCCGGTTGATCCCCCATCTGCGGCAGTTCACCGCAAGCGCGAAACCGTCGAGCCAGCCGCATCTTCTGGGCCTGCCGGTTGTCGAGCCGAACTCGTCCCATTCGTTTTCGCCCGTTCCGCGAAGTTTCTCTGCCTCTTCCCCAAAAACCTCCGTGGGCAAAGGCCCGCCGCCAACCCGTGTGGTGAACGCCTTAACCATCCCGACCACCTCGCCCACAAGCCTCGGGTCTATCCCGAGGCCGGAAGAAACGCCGGAGAACGCCGTCGAACTCGAGGTAACATAAGGGTATGTCCCCCAATCGACATCGAGCATGCTCCCCTGTGCGCCCTCGATAATCACGTTCTTGCCTGAGCGGATCGCCTCGGTGAGAAAGGTCGAGACATCGCCGACAAGATTCGCGAGCATGGGCTTGGTCTCCATCAGGGGGCCGAGAATGTCGTCTTCGGTCGGCGTGGGTTCGCCCGCGGCCTCGAAAAAGGCCCTGTGGCTCTCGATCAATCTTTTTACACAGTCGGACAGGCCCTCTTTTTTGAGCAGTTGCCCGAGACGCAGGCCGTAGCGCGAGTATTTGTCGGTATATGTTGGGCCGATACCCCGTAGCGTCGTCCCGATCCCCTGTGTCTTTTCACGGATTTTCTCGATCCGTTTGTGGAGCGATGTTACAAGCTGCGCCCGTGGGGAGATCAGTATTCGGGAAGTCGTTTCGAGTCCGCGCGTGCCCAGTTCTTTTATCTCCCGAACCAGTTCCGGCAAATCCAGAACCATGCCCGCGCCGAGAGCGCCTATCACGCCCTCGCGCAACAGGCCGGTCGGGACCTGATGAAACACGAACTTCTCGCCTTCAAAACAGACCGTATGTCCGGCGTTGGCCCCGCCGCCGTATCGCGCGACAATATCGGCATTCTCGCCGAGAACGTCGACAGCCTTCGCCTTGCCCTCGTCGCCCCAGAAAAGCCCCATTACAAGCCGACAGTTCGTTTTTTCCGGCATATTTCCGCCAATCTTTTTTTGATTGTAATCGACAACAACAGCCCCGGCAATTTCCGGGGCCGATTTCACCCGAACAATATAATCCAACAAATCCAAGAGTCAAGCGGATAAGATGAGAAATTCAAATGCAAGGCAAAAATTAAAATCGTTATCCTCGCTACGGTGCTCTGTGTTGATTTCTTCCCCCTCGACGCGGAGCGTCGCCCCGTTTGCTCCCACGGAGACCGCGGGAGCGAGAGAAAATATTTTTATAGAGAATGGGAGGGGAAATTTTGCATTGCTAATTGCTAATTGATCATTTTGCATTAAATCTTTATATAATAGGTTGGGCGTCTCGCCGGGTTGTCGAGAGAGACGCTCGACCTATTATTTATTTTCCCCGGTTTTATCTCCCGTTACCGGGTCTATTTGCGCCGTTACTGTCTCCATTTGCACCGTTACCGTGTCTATTTGCGCCGTTCCCTTGTCCATTTGCACCGTTACCGGGTTCATTTGCGTTGCAAATGGTGTTGGTAACGACGCGTTTGGAGTTGGTAACCGCGAAAACGGGGTAAGTAACGACGCGTTTGATATGGGTAACGCTGTGTTTGCGGTCGGTAACCGTGTAAATGCTATTGGTAACGGCGTGTTTGGTCATATTTTGCTCGAAAACGATGATTTTATCAAAGACGAACGGTTAAATGGGTTAAATTCCCCAATTCGTTAGTGGCAGCCCGAGCGGCCTATCTCCGTTCCCTGAGCGGAGCCGAAGGGAGCATCGAAGAGAACATTCGCCATTACTTTGCGTTTAACATTCCTTGACTTTGGGAAATTGGACAATATCTTAGCGTTGTGAGAATGCTTGTTGCAATAATAATCGCGATATCGATTCTCCTGATAGGCTGCGGCTCGGAGCTGGAATGGCCCGAAAACTGCCCGGAATGCACACTATACTGGGTCTCCTATCGCGGCGGCCCGCCGAATATCTGGGCGATAGATGTCCCCGGCGGCGAACCGGTGCAGGTTACTTTTTTCGAAGAGGGCTGCGGCAGATGGGGAATCGATTTTGCGCCCGACGGCCGGATGTTTTTCGGCGCGAAAGATAACGGCCAATGGGAGCTTTTCCGGCTCGATATCGGTGGCGGAACGCCGGTTATGCTCACGGACAGCCCGCAATACGACGGCGACCCCGCGGTCTCCCCGGACGGCGAAAGGGTTTGTTTTATGACGAAACGCTGGGGATTTACTTACTACGACAGGGAGCTTGCCACGATACCGTGCGGCGGCGGCGAGGTCATCCGGATGACCGATTGGCAAGGCTCGGACGACTCCCCCCGATGGTCTTCCGACGGCGAATCGATTGCGTTCGTCAAGGTCAATTCTCAAGGAAGGTTCGTTGTTATGACGCTCGATTCTGACAACCCCGGCAGCTTTCAGGCGTGGACGCCCGAAACCGAGGACGCCTACAGCCCCGTGTGGACGCCCGACGGCGGCGCGATAGTGTGTGTGATCACGGTGAACGGGGTCAGGGATATCTGGAAAATTGAGATCCCCGGCGGCGCGACGACCAACCTGACAAACACGACCTTCTCCGACGAAAAACCGGCTATCTCGCCCGACGGCTCCCGTGTTGCGCATCAGGCCTATCACGATGGCCAATGGGACATCGCGATTACGGACATCGACGGCTCGAGTTCTTTTTTTCTGACGAACAATTCCACGGAGGATATTTCGGCCTGCTGGTCTCCCGATGGCAGCTGGCTGTTTTGGGTGAGTCTTCGCGACGGCGACCGCGAGATATACGGCTGTCCGGTCGGCAGTTCCTCGGAGCCGTTTCGGATAACCGATTTCCCCGGCGACGATATTCGTGTGATGTGCAGATAGAGAAGAAGGTAAAAGATAATAGGTAATAGGTTAGAGAATTGCTGTGCTTCTCTGGGGGTGAGGGGTTTCGCAAACCTTTCTTAAAGTCCGATACTATGATTGAATTGCTGACAAAAAAA
>DAOWNU010000126.1 GCA_030642425.1 bacterium
GCCGTGCGAATCGCCGTCGCCGGTATTCTTCCAGAGCATCCACAGGTCGGCCGTCTCGCCGACATCGAGAGTGGTGTCGTCATCGACAAGAACCCCTTTTACAAAACCGTATTCCGGGACATCGAGGGGCATCGAGACCGGAAATCCGAGGTCGCCGCCGGAGTGGGTAAGCTGAGGATCGATAACAAGCGTGGAGTTGTGCGGGACATCCACGGGGACAACGAAGGCCGCGCTGAACGAGGCGCTGTCGCCGGCGGGAAGATTTGCCGGTGGATCGGCTGTCCACAAGGGCGCGCCGTAGATAGTGACAGGATCCCACGAGATACCGCTTATCGCTGTGTCGAAACCGCCTATCGAGAACGCGATCTCGACCGTGTCGCCCCTTTCGGCGGAATTGTCGGAATAGCCGAGTGTGTCCACATAATCAAAATGGAAAAAGCCGGCGCCGAATGCCGTGATCGTGTCTATCGCAAAGCCTTCGCTGCCGTAGCGCGCGGCGATAATTATCGGCAGGGCGCCGCCGGTGAGATCGAGGTTTGCGATCCCGGAGCCGTCGGTATGGGCGATGTCGATAAGGCCGTTATTGTCGAAAGCGGACACGAGCGCGTTGTGAGCGGCGCCGGTGGGAATGGTCGATACGAGAAGGGCGAGTTCGCTTCCGGTTATCTCGAAAGACAGCTCGATTGGCGAATCGCCGGTGATCGCCGCTGTCGCGGGGTCGCCGAGCAGGTTCAGTTCGAACACTACCCAGCGCCAGACATTCTCCCATTGCGCGTAGGGGGCGTATCGCGCTCTGGTCATGTTGAGCGCGGCCCCGAGCTGCGGATGTCCGCCGAAAACGTATTCCCAGAAAGCCCGGTCGAGAACTTCGGAATAGCCCCATCCGGGATTGCCGGGAGAACCCCAGCCGTAGCGGCTGTTCCCGATAAACGCGGCACCGCCGCCGTCAGAATTATTCAAGAAATGTTCCCCGATACAGTTTTTGTCGAACGCGGCGGGCCAGCATCCGACAGAGAACATAATCGACGGTCTATCGAAGTTTGTGAGATCGTCCATCTCGGTGAGCCAGATACAACTGCCGTGGTCGAGACAGATAACGGAATAACTGGCGTGTCCGGCGTGGTTCACGATATTCGGCCCGGTGTCGAGGCTGTCCAGCGCCATATCTTTGTCGCCGCCCATCCGCGAATAGACCTTGCCGAACGTGAAATCCGGCGGGAAGACCTCCGCAATCAAATCGTCTTTGAAAGCGCCGCCGTCGGTGTAAGGATCGTCCCAAAAAACCTGCCCGAGCATAAGGCCGCTTTGCCTGAAACCGGCAGGCGTTGTCATTTCATAATTCTCCAGCTTTTCGATATAGCCCGTAAGATGCGAACTCGGGAACAGTGAATATCTGCCCAACATAACGTCCGGATAGAGATCCACAGAATCACCTAACTCTCCCCAGATCGTGTCGCCGTCGAAATTCCAGTCGCCGTCGAGATTGGAAAAATACATGTCGGATCGTATCTGGTTCTCGTCGTCGTAGAAACCCGCCTCGCAGTCCATCGCGAAAACAGTGCGGTCGGGGGCGACCATCGGATCGCCGATAATCGTGACGTAGCTGATCCCGCAGGTGATATATAAGTCCGCAATAGCGTTCCGAAGCTGCTCCGCTTGATCCACTCCGGTGAACGTCGAATAGATTTCGGTAAGCTCGACGACCGTATCTTTCAATCCGCAGCTTCTTCGCAGCATCTGCAATTCGTCGAGCATCGGCAATGCGCTCGCCGGGGCGATAACTGCCCAGTCGTGTGCGTCAGGATCGAGCGTTGTGGAATATGAGTTCAGTTCACGCGGATTCTCGATCAGGTCGCCGATAATCCCGTTCCAGAGTTTTTCACCCGCCGGGGAGCGTCGCGCGGGCGATTTCATCGCCCCGTGGCCCCTTGCAAATTCGATTACCAGTTCGCCGGAGACCAGCCGCTCGACCGTTTCGCTAACAGGATTCCATCGGATAGGGGCCACACAGACCCCGACCAGATTGAATCCAGACATGTTGCCCTGCGAATAGGACAGGATCGGATTTTGAGGGAAAAATCGGTTTTGGGAGTAAAGGTCGGGGTCTGGCGCGACTATCCCCGGGTCGCCGATAGAGAAGATGGCCGGGGATTGGGCCGGAAAGGGCGTTCCGGTTGCCAAAACTTCCCAGACTTGCGATTCGATTCTCGCTTCGACAAGTCGGGCATCGGGCGGGAGAAGGATGTGTTTCGATTCGGTCGGGTATTGCGGCGCGCCCGGGTCGCCGATTACAATACCGTCGTCGAGATAGATTTTCACGTAATTATCGGCAACTATTCGGAAATTGTCCGAAAGATATTCTATTGGAATTCTAATGTTGTCGGAAAAAAGGGTGAACGCGGCGAGTGCGAGCAATATCAGTATTTTAAAAAAGCGCATTTGTCCTCCGAAATGTGAAAAGGGTCAACAACACTAAGATATATTACAAATAACCCGTTAGAAAAGCCACTATTCACGGGCGAAAATTTTGGCTATTTCACTCAGAAGTTCGGTGTCTCCGGAATCCTCGAAAGCGGAGCCTATCACGAGGAAATCGGCCCCGGAGTCGATAAGGGTGCGCGCGGTTTCCACATCCCTTATGCCGCCGCCGACAATAAGTGGAAGATTCGTTTTCCGCGAGACTTCCGCCACGATTTCCGCCGGAACCGGCAATTTTGCGCCGCTTCCGGCCTCGAGATAGATAGCTTTCATGCCCAGTAATTCTGCGGCCATCGTGTGCGCGGCGACAATATCGGGCTTGTTGCGCGGGATAGGCATCGTGCCGCTCACAAATGCCACCGAAGTCGCATTGCCGGATTCGATAAGCAAATATGCGGTTGGCAGGCATTGAAGCCCCATTGCGATAATCCTCGGGGCGGCGTGGACGTGCTCCTCGATAAGCCAGCGCGGGTTTCTGCCGGAGATTAACGAGAGGAAAAGTAGGCCGTCGGCCTCCGGGGCAAGCTGGAAGTTGCTGCCGGGGAAAATGAGAACCGGCTTATCGACCCTTTTCTTTATTTCCCGCACAGTTTGCTCGAACCCGTCGCCGAGCAGAAGACTGCCGCCGACGAGTATCGCCTCGACTCCGCACCCGACACCGGCGAACGCTCTATCCGCCAATTCTTCGGGCGAACCCTTGTCCGGATCGAGCAGAAGGAACAACCCGCCGCCTTTTTCCCGGAGTTCGTTTATCCACCTATCGATTTTGAATGATTTCATTTCATTTTCCGCCTATTCTTAGAAGATCGGAAACCGTTCTCACCCTGTCGGAAGCCCTGAGTCCGGCGAGCATTTTCATAAAAACCCGTGCGGTAAGAAGCGCGTCGGTGAGAGCGTTATGTTTGCCTTTTGGCCGCCTTAGCTCGAATCTTGCGAGCAATTCGTCCAGGCTCGGCCTTTTTTCCCAATTCGGGAATACCACAGCCGCTAAACTGCTCGTGTCGATAGTGGGCCTTTCGTGCATTGCGACGCCCGCAATCCGGGCCTTCACGCGGATAAATTCCAGATCGGCGTCCGGGCCGTGGGCCACCAGAATTCGATTATAAAACATCTCCAGCAGTTGCGGGAGAACCTCCTCCAGATGCGGCGCGTTCGACAGCTCTTTCCCGTGCAGGCCGTGTATCGCTTTCGATTCCGACGGGATATTTCTCTCTGGCTGAATTTCCGAATAGAAAGCCGGTTCGTCGCCGATCTTCAGCCCGTTGAACGGGACTGCGGCAACCTCGATTATCTCATCTTTTGTCGGATCGAGACCGGTCATCTCCATATCTATCGCGAGAAAGCGTGCCTTTATTATCGGCGTGCTCGGCACCAGTTATCCGGAAAGCTTGTTGTTCAATTGCTCGCGGACCCATTGAAGGGCGTCTTCCGCCAGTTCTATATCCTTCCCGCCGCCCTGCGCGAAATCGGGCCTGCCGCCGCCGGAGCCGCCGGTTATTCCAGCCGCGCCCTTTATAAGATTCCCGGCGTGTATTCCCAGTTCGATCATATCGGGCGTTGCGCCGGCTATCAGCGCCAGTTTGCCGTCGATCTCCGACATGAAGAAAACCACTCCGCTGCCGAGCCGGTATTTCAACTCATCGACAAGATTTGCGAGCTGCTCGCGCGAGAGCGTTTTGATTCGCTCGACAATATATCGCCCTTCCGGCATATCGACCGCTTTCGACATGAGATCGTCCGCCGTATCGCCGGTTTTCTCGCGCTTCAATTCCTCGATTATTTCTTCCAACCGCTTGCGCTCCGCGATAATTCCGCGCATTTTCGCAACGATTCCTTCTCCATGACCCGCCTTGAGAATATCCCGTATTTCGATAATGTCGTCCCGCACTTTGTCCGCCCATTTAATTGCGCCGCCGCCGGTTATCGCCTCGATCCTTCGGAGACCGCTGCCTATCGAGCTTTCCGAGCGGATAAGAAATGCGCCCATCTCGCCTGTCCGGGCAAGATGAGTGCCGCCGCAAAGCTCTGTCGAAACCGGATCGATAGAGACCACACGCACCGAATCGCCGTATTTTTCGCCGAAAAGGGCCATCGCGCCCCTGTCGATAGCCTCGCTGTAAGCCATCTCCACGGTGCAAACCGATATATCGGCCATTCCCACCTCATTAACAATCCGCTCGATCTTCCGAAGCTGCCCGGCGGAAGGGGCCTCGAAATGCGTGTAGTCGAAACGCAGCCGTTCCGGGGAGACGTGCGAGCCGGACTGATGAACATGATCGCCGAGAACCTTTCGCAGGGCAAAATGAAGAAGATGTGTCGCGGTGTGATTGCGCATTATTCCCCGCCTTCGCCCAGAATCGATTTTTGCGAGCACATCGGCGGAATCGCCAATTTTCCCCTCGATTTTTCCAATATGAACCGTGCTGTCGGCCTCTTTGATTGTATCGGACACGCGCATTTTCCAGCCGTCGCCGACAATCTCGCCCGTGTCCCCGGCCTGCCCGCCGGATTCCGCGTAGAAAGGCGTTTTATCGAGAACGATTTTAATTTCATTCACTTTCTCTACAGTATATCGCCTCACCCGCGCGCTGGATTCGGTCGATTCATATCCGATAAAAACGGAGTCTTCGCCCTCTGTCGTCTCGATCCAATTTCCCACGCCGATCTCGTGTTTGACATCGAATTTGGCCGAAGCCCTCGACCGCTCGCGTTGCTTCTCCATCTCCCCGTCGAAACCGAGACGATCCACAATCAAGCCCTTTTCCGTGGCCATAAGCTCGGTCAGGTCGAGCGGGAAACCGTAAGTGTCGTAGAGTTTGAAAGCGTCGGCGCCGGAGATTATCCGGTCGCCGCTATCCGAAGCCCTTGCCGCAATGTTTTCAAAAAGCTCTATCCCGACATCGAGAGTCCGGGCGAAATTCTCCTCCTCCGCGCGAATTGCCCGCACAATATGCTCGTTTTTTGCGATAAGCTCTGGATAAATATCGCCCATAATATCTGTCAAAGGCGCGACGAGGCGATACATGACAGGCTCGTGATAATCCAACTGCCGGGAAAATCTCGCCGCCCTACGAAGAATCCGCCGGAGAACATAACCGCGCCCCTCGTTGCCGGGAAGTCCGCCGTCGGCGATAGCAAAGGCAAGCGCCCGGACATGATCCGCCATAACCTTGATAGGAATTCTCTCCTCCGGATTCTCGTAATCCGCGCCGGTGATCTCCTCTATCCCGGCGATTATCGGGGCAAAAAGGTCGGTTTCGTAATTTTCCCCGCACCCCTGGAGAATCGCCACAAGCCTTTCAAACCCAAGCCCGGTGTCCACATGCCTCTGCGGCAGGGGCGAGATTATACCCGACCCGTCCTTGAAAAACTGCATGAACACAAGATTCCATATCTCGACAAACCTGCCGCCGGGGTCGTTTGGGCCTTCGCCCTTTCCAAAACCCATATCGTAATGTATCTCGCTGCACGGCCCGCACGGCCCGGTGGCCGCCATCTCCCAAAAATTTTCTTTCGCGCCGAAACGGAGTATCCTTTCGGGGGGCAAAATTCCGCTCCAGTATTCCTCCGCGTCGTCGTCTTCGGTATAAACCGTGGCCCAGAGCCGCGCCGGGTCGAGTCCAAAGCCGACCGTGAGAAGCTCCCATGCCATCTCGATAGCCTCCCGCTTGAAATAATCGCCGAAAGACCAATTGCCCATCATCTCGAAAAACGTGTGATGTGTTCCGTCACGGCCAACATCCTCGATATCGTTATGCTTGCCGGAGACGCGCATACATTTCTGCGAAGAGGTCGC
>DAOWNU010000059.1 GCA_030642425.1 bacterium
CTATAAGAATCGCCCTTTTTCGCCCGGACGTTGTAATAATGCGTCCCGCCGGGCGGATTGATATGCACGAACTCCGTCTCATCGCCGTCGTAAAGACCGAGAAACAGCGGCGGGAACTCGGTGTGAACCAGTTGATAACTGTCCGCGCCATCGACCGCGTCCCAGGAAATCCGCACGTTCTCGCCCTCGATAACCGCGGCCAAATTCTGCGGAATCCCGATTTCCGGCGAAGTTCCGCCGCCCTCAGTCCAGATTTCGCTCTTCGGTTTGAAACCAAGCAGGTTCAAGCGAGGGTCTTCGTTGCCCCATGTCAGAACTGCGGCGGTGAGCACGAATTGAAGCAGGTTCGTTTGAGCATCGAAAAGCGCCTTTTTCTCGTCGAAAGCCGTGTCCGCCTCTTGTTTTTCGATAAACGCAACCTGCGAAAGACCGTCGATTCCAGTCTTATGCGCCAGGAGGATTGTCATGATCGCGTCGCTGATAACCCTCGGGTCGGGCAAGGCGACCAACCTGTCGTGCTCGAGCTTCCACGCCTCGATTGCCGCCGTTGTAGGCTTGTATTTGCGCGGCGAATCGACATTGAAACCGTATCGATTGATGTAATCGTCCGGCTTGCCGCCGACCTCGTAAATAATTGTTAGCAGATGCCCTTTCGCGGCGGAGTAATACTTCGACGCGGCCCCGACAGCCTTGTTGAACTCCTCGTAGGCCTCGTCCTTTTGCCCGGCCTCGACAACACCTTTGGCGCAAGCGTTGTCCCACTCGGCGTCGGCATTTTGCGCGGAAGCGAGTCTTGCGCCGGAGATTGCGAGCTCGACGGCATACGTGTCGATATTGGTTGACAAAAGCTGGAGCCTCTCGGCGCGTTCGGTGTAAGTGTCTGCGGAAATGCTGTTGTTGATAATCATTTTGTTTCCTTCGGTAAAAATTTTGTTGTTTGCGATAGAGAAATCGCCGTCTGCGTCAGAAAAACTTTTTTTGTAACGAGGACGGCGCTTTTTGTCATGCGGTCGGCGCTTCGGCTGAGATCGACGGCGCTTTTTGTCTCACGGTCGGCGCTTCGGCTGAGACCGACGGCGCTTTTTGTCTCACGGTCGACGCTTCGGCTGAGGCCGACGGCGTTTTTTGTCTCACGGTCGGCGCTTTGGCTGAGGCCGACGGTGTTTTTTGTCTCACGGACGGCGGAATTCCCATCGATAACGAAGCCTTTTCCCGTATCGACGGCGCAATTCCCCGCGACATCGCGCTTCGGGATGGCACAAGACCCTCCCCTACGGCTTACGGTAGGACGGACATTCCTGTCTGTCCTCGCCGGAAATGAACAGGCAAGAATGCCTGTTCTACCGGTCGAAATATTTGCGTTATGTCCGTTCATAATCGTCGTTTTATTTTTCAATTTTGTAGGGGACGGGCTCGCGCCTGCCCGTTCGCGCTACCATAGGTCGTGCCAACTGCTTCCGTTGTAAGCGCGCAATTTATTGGTGCCGGAATCGAAATATATATCTCCGGCCTGCGGCGCAATGGGCGTTATCGACGGTATTAACCTGAGCAGCGAAACGTTTGCCTTTGCGGCCGTAACAATACCGCCGGCATCTATATTGCCCTCGGCGATCTCGACCTCGTTCCCGGTAGGGGAACCGGTGCCGTAGCCTTTAACAGTAACATCGTCTAAAAAGACGCCTCCATTCCAATTAGAATAGCCTACGAAGCGGATCCAATAATCGCCGCTGAGATCGGGAAGAGGTATTACCTCCTCTATCCAATCGGGTATATCGGTGTTGTAATTGGCAAGGAAAACCCATCTACCCACTGCAGAGGTGCAGTAATATACTCTAAGGCTGTCCAGCCCGAAGCCTAACTCTTGTTTGTGCCAGATAAACAGATTCGCGGTATTATACGACGACAGATCGAGCGAATACGTTACGAGTTCGGCCCTGCAGGGGTCCATATCCATTTGATAGAAGAATGCGCTCTTGGAGCCGGTATGGTATTCGATATTCGATTGATCCCATGTGCCCGAACCCACGAGGTTTGTCGTTGTCCAACCAGCAGGGGGGAACGATGTGCCCTCGAACCCTTCGGAGAGAACGATAGCGCCCGGCCCGCCGGCGCCGGATTTGAACATCGCGGAACCGCGGACGTCGAGCTTGGCCGTGGGCGATGTTATCCCGATGCCGACATCGCCGACTTCATCGACATAGACGACATCGACCGGGTTGCCGTCCACCGCGTCGAGCGAATGGGCGTCGCCGCCGCCGGACGGGAATGCGGCCTTGTGTATCACGCCGTTTATAATTGTCAGCGCTGAGTCCGGCGCGGGGTCGTCCGGGACGACGCCGATTTTCAACGAGTCCTGTATCCTCGCGTCGCCCTCGACATCGAGTTCATAAGCGGGCGGGTTCGGCCCGATACCGAAACCGGCGAACGATACACCGACGAACAATGTAAGTAACAGAATAGTGAGTCTTTTCATTCTAACCGCCTCCTTATTTTCTCAAGTTGTTCTCCCGCGGGGCTGCCCCCACGGGAGGGTTATATAACGTTCGGTTACGGCGACATCGTGTTTTTCGTAACCCAGGCGCCGCCTTCTCTTAACTGGAATACGAGGTTTGTTCCGCTACGGATTATTCTCCATGTGCCGTCGGTGGTCGGGTCGCCGAAGTAGAATGCGTTGGACGCATCGACCTCTATATCGCCATCGACATCGAGCGCGGAAGACGGACTTGTCTCACCGATGCCGACATTGCCGTTATTCAGGACGATAAACTTGGTAACCCATATCGGGTCTTCCCAGCGCACGAGCTCGAACAGATCGCCGGTTCCGCTCGACCAGCCGGCGATTGCCGGGCCGGTGCCGCTGTTGCCGGCGTCGAGACCTGCACCGCTGCCGGCGTTATTGATATAGAGAGCGCTGCTCACGCTGGCCGCATTAGAAGAGATTATATCGACCGCACGGTTTGTGCCGTCAGTATTGACGAGAATAGCTTTGTCGGTGTTGTGCGCTATTATATTTAGTTTAGCCCCAGGCGTTGTTGTTCCAATGCCGACATAGCCGCTAACCGCCGAATACATATCGGAACCGGAGATAGTCCAGTCTGCATCAGCGCCGCCGCCTGCGGGCCAGCTTGTCCGCCATGCGCCGTCGAAGAAGAAGCTGTCCCGAACGCCGAGCGCGTCCTTGATGAATACAACATCGCCTTCGGACTCGATAGTGTCGGTGATAACTTCAAGTGTCCACAGCTTGTCTTTTATCCAGAGCGTGTCGTTATCGGAGTTAAACAGTGTGTCGACGTCGAGCTTTTTACCAACCTCCGGCCAGTCGGTGATCGTCGCGCCGTTGAGCGTGAACGTCCCGCCCTCGATGTCGTTATCGGCGGTAACATCGCCGCCGCAGATCTCGACCTCGCTGATAGTCCCGGGGTCAACACTATTGACGACGAGATTGTCGATGTGAACGTCGTTGCCATAAGCGGAGATGAAGTAGAATGCGAGATAGAGGTTGGCCTGATTCTCCGCGCCGGTTGGCAATGTGGCGGTCTCCGTCGCCCAACCGGTGGTGCCGTCGTAACGGGAATATGTTTGCACGTCGTTCCAGATCGTTCCGTCGGTGGAATAGCGGAGGGTAACCCTGTCGTCGTTGCTCGAATAGCCGGTATCGTGCAACATATCGAAACCGACCTGAATATTGGTGAACCCGGAAGTCGAGAAGCTGGTCGTCTGTTCGAGTTGTATTTCGCCGCCGTTGCAATTATATGCATCGAATCTGACGAGTGTTGCCCCTTCAGTTGGCGAGTAACCGCTCGGGTGGCTTGTCGATCCCTGATAATAAAGGTCGCCGCACGTTACGACATCGGCTTCCGCCCAACCTGTCGGGGGATCGCCGGATTCGAAGCCCTCGGTGTAGAGCGTGGTCGAGCTCCCGCCGGAGCTGCTTCTGAACAAGCCGCAGCCATCGACGAGGATGTGATCGTCGAGGAATATCGTATCCTCGACCGCCTGAATGCTGTCGGCGATAAGCTCGCCCATAACTTTCAGCGCCTCGGAAACGACGACCGTGTCGTGGTCGACGGCGTTTATCGTATCGAGGCGAATCGTTATGTCGTCCCATGTGTATATCGTGTCGTCGTCGAGCACGATGCCGCTGCCCCATCCGCCTTCCACGACGAGGTAGTTCTCGACGAACAGGTCGGCGTCGAATTCGGCATCGTCCCAGAAATAGGAGTAGCTGGATACGTCCAGATCACCGTAGAGATAAGCGTCACCATAAACAGTGAGGTCAACTCCCACACCGAGGTTGCCACCTGTAGAGAGGTCGTCGCCGAAGTCGCCGAAGCCGTCAGCGCTGATGCTTCCGCAGCTTATAGTAAGCAGGCCGCATCCGCCGCCGCCGCCGTAGCCAAGCTCGACGTCGTCGATATACCATCTATAGGCATAGTCGCCCTCATAGACCCATGCGATCCATAGCTGCGACTCGCCGTCGTAGGCTGAGAGGTCGATATTTATCTGCGTGCCCCAGTCCCTGTCGATGCCGCCGGCGTTCCATAGAAGAGTCCACGGGCCGGTAGCCGAGGCGGTCGAGACGACCACGTAGCCGCTGTCGTAGAAGCTTGCGTAATACATGTCGTCCCAGAAGGTAAGCGATAGGCCGGCAGCGCCCGTGCAGTTCAGTTCCGGTGAGACGATGTAATCGATGCAGCGGTTGGCGACGTTATCGTCGTCGTGGAATGCGGAATTAGAGCCGGAGTGCGAACTGGTCGTGGATAGCTGCCATCCTGCCGGGTCGCCGGCTCCGTATTCTGTCCATCCGGTCGGCAGGAATGTTCCCTCGAAGCCCTCCTGAAGCAGATAGGTCGGTGGAACGGGTGCCGCGCCGAATGTCGCAGTGCCCTCGATAGTGCCGTCGCCGTCGATCCAGAAATCGGCGGGACTCTGCGCCGCGGCGAACTGGTTTTCGATGTATGAGCCGCCGGCTCCCCACGTCGTGCGCCATGCGCCGTCGAAGAAGAAGCTGTCCTGAATGCCGAATGCGTCCTTGACGAACACGAAGTCGCCGCGGGACTCTATCGTATCCGTAACGAGTTCTTCCATCCAGACCTTGTCGTCGAGCCAGAGCGTGTCGCCATGAACGTTGAATATCGTATCCACGCTGATCCTCGATGTGAAATCGACACAGGTAGCCGATCCGTATGGAGTGATATAGGCCGTGGAGATACCGTAGAAATTGGCCTCTCCGCCGCGGACGGGGCTGTGGAAGAAGACTTCCATGCCCGGATTTGCCTCGATAGTGTCGGTGATAAGTTCCTGAACCCATAGCTTATTTTCGATCCAAAGCGTGTCGCTTTCGGGGTTGTATATCGAATCGACGGTAAAGCCGCCGTCGATATGAACATCGCCTATGAAGTATCCGGCATAATCGACGTCGTCCATGCAAAGACCAAATACGGCAGCCTTATATATAGGAGATATACCACCGAGTCCACCGATGAGGTGGGGAACTCCGAAAGCGTCTATAATAGAGCCGTAAGTTGCAGCGTAGCCTGCCGATGGGTCGGTAAAGTTAAAACCACCGTCGATACGATTCTCTCCGAGAGCTATAAGTCCGGGGTCGGAGTATGATGAGTTCACAAGCCATGTTGTTGTTGTAGGAACAGTGCTCGGGTAAGACTCTATCCATATCGCCTCATCGTGATCCACAGGGTAAATATGCAAATCGGCGCCGTTTATTGTCATCGGGTCGGTGAATGTTTTCTCGCCCGCTACGCTCTGGTCTCCTGTCAGGTGGACAGAGAGCGGGTCGGTCTCCGCCCCGCCGCCGCCGCTGAGAACTATGTCGGTCGTGCCGTCGTAATAATGCAAATGGCCGGGGCCGTCGTCCACCCACGTGCCGGGCATGCCTGCGGGCAGCGGGTTCACCGCTTGCGGTGTGTATCCGAAACCGGTCGGATCGACGAGGCCATCGACATACATCTTGCCGGAGACATAGACGTCGCCGTCGAGATATGCGGCCAATCCGGTAGCGCCGGTATTCGTCGCGTATATTCCCGCGGAGTCGCCCTCGAACCATCCGCCGACCATACCGCCGAGACCGACAATGCCCGCCGAGTCGCCCTGTGCGACCCAGCCGATGTCGGTATTATCCCAGAGGGTTTTCAGCGTATCGAGCGGATACTCGTTGCAGAGGCTGTCGAAATGCCACGTGAGTATCGAGTCTATATCGATGCTGTCGATCCAAGATTCTACGAAGGAGTCGAGGTCGGTAAAGCCGAGCATATTATACAGCAGCGAGTCCCAATACATATAGAACATCGTGTCCTGATTCAAGCTAACATCATACCACAAACCGACGCCTATCGAATCATAGAGGAATTCGAGTGTAACAAAGGTATCCTCGTTGAACGTCATATATGTGAAGTCTCCCGCGTTGTCCAGTTTAAGTGTGGCCAGCGTATCGCCGTTGAAGATCATCGCCCTTCCATCCGGCAATATCGCGAACTCAAGAGAAGTAAGCGTGTCCCATGGGGTATATATCTGACCCTGATAGCCTTGCCACGTCGCCCACAGCAAGGTGTCCGCGTTATAAAGAACGGCGTATCCATCGGGGATATCGACTCGATCCATGTATCCCAGACCCAATCCGACCGGTATCACGCCGGCCAGCGCCCACGGGTCGTGGAAGTCAACATAATATAAAGTATCGCCGTCGAGCTCGAAAGATGTGCCGTCTATTGTCGTGTTGACGTCGAAATAGGCCAGAGTATCCCCTAACGCCCAGACCGCGACGCTGGACGTTACGTCGTCGTATCTAACATATCCTATCGTGTCGCCGTTATAGATGATGCCGACGCCGTCGGACGATGTTAGTCGATAGGGGTCGATGGACGCGATTGTGTCGCCGAACGCCCAGATGATGAATTCGTAGTCATTCGGGCCGGTGGTCTCATACTTAGCGTAGGCGAGCGTGTCGTCGTTATAGAGGAATGCCCTTCCGTTTGGAATGGCCACGACGTTAAGGTCGAACAGCGTATCCGAATCGGTATAGACCAGGGCCTGCCAGTTATCGACGGTCATCCAGGCCAGTGTGTCGCCCTCATACAAGATAGAATACCCCGTTGGAATCGATTCGAGATCGAGTATTCCGAGAGCCAGGCCCATCCAGACCGCGCTGACCGCAGTGACCGGGTTGCTGAAATCGGCGTAGTAGAGGGTGTCGCCGTTGTATTCGAAGGACGCGCCGTCCATATCGACGTTCACATCGAGATAGACTAACGTGTCGCCGAAGGCCCAGATGGCGATGCTTTTTGTGGCATCGTCGTAGGCCGCATAGGCGAGCGTGTCGCCATCGAAGAGGATTGCGTATCCGTCGTCTATTTCGACGGCCTCGAGGACGGCGGTGTCGCCGTTGAAAGACGCCATAAACGCGCCGCTCGGGTCGTCATACCAAATATGGCCGACCGTGTCGCCATCGAAAAGCATAGCGATCCCGTTCGTTGTTCGCACGAACTCTATAAGGTCGGGGATATTGAGGTTCATCAGGCTGTCGAGCATTTCGTAGTAATACCAAATGGAATCCTCGGTCCAGCCCGTTTCTGCATAGAATGTATCTGCAATGTGTTGGATGAAATCGAATTTATCGAGAAGCAGAATTATCGAATCGCTTGTCCAGCTTCTGTCGTAGAACTCGTTGAGAACGAGCGTCCAGTCCAGGATATTCACTTCGCCGATACCATCGTTCCAGAGGATCGTGCGGATACTGTCCCGCATAATCGACCACGCGAGCAAGCTGTCTATTGGATAGCCGCGCGCATCGAAATAGTTGGTCAGCGAATCCGCGAAGAAAGCCCAGTCGCAGATATTGTAGTTACAAAGGCTTTCGGCATTGGCGGAGTTAAAGGAATACGCCGATGTGGAGAGCGGTTCTCGCGGGGCCAGGACATCCGTGCCGATAATTATCTCGAGCCAGTATTGCATGTTGAACGGAATGTCCAGCGGGCTTCCTTCGGTGCCGAGACGCACCGAGAAGAAGCCATCGACAATACCGACACCGTAATGTGTCTCGGTCCATATTACACCGGGACCGGTCTCGACCTCGTAAATGCGGAATGTGATATCGTGCGCGCCGTCGATAGGCTCGCCGTCGATATCGGTGACTTTCGCCTGATAGTTCATTGTGGCGGGAACTGCAATTGCGATCGAAGCAATCATACAGAGAATAATGAAAGTATAGATTACTCTGTTCACTTCGCCTCCTTAAAGTAAAGGTGTGTTTTACATTATGTCTAATTTAAGTTAATTAAAAAATATCAATCGAACAAGTCTTTTTTTTTTATTATCTCATTTCAGGTTGTGCCATGATGTTTATTATTAGTGTCTTGTCGCCGTAGGAAGTGGAATCTCCGGGGATTGGGACGCAAAGCTGGAGCCACATATTAGTTGTATCCGGCGGGTTGAAATTCATATCGAAGCCACCCGGCCCGAAGCGGTCGGAAGTGGCCCAATCGTGCGGCATCGGTGGGATAGCGTCGAATAAGGGATCGTAGAGGACGGGTTCGATCTGCTGGAATCTTGCCCGCAGTGAAAACTTGTTTTCGTCCGGATAGATTCCCGTTTGCCAGTCCGCGGAATCCGTAATCGCGAGGCCGAGTTGAATATACATATCCGACATGTTCGCGACGAATATTTCGTCGCCTGTGGTCATGGATTTAACGGA
>DAOWNU010000182.1 GCA_030642425.1 bacterium
GGCTCAAGCGCCTGAAGGTCTTGATTACCGATCCCGATCCGACGGACGCGGATATGCCGGTCGATAATTATGTCGAGGGCCTGACGGCGGATCCTTATGCCGACACGGATATCGCCCCCGGCGACAAGTGCGCGTATTGGGTGTGCGGCGTCGATGAGTTCGGTGTCGAGGGCGAGTGGGCCGGGCCGGTTATCGAGAAATATGAGGTAATGTAGAATGCATTGTGCATAATGCCGTAGGGGCAATTCATGAATTGCCCCTACGTGTGAGAGAATTGCCCCTACAGTGCTAATCCCCGCTGGCGCGGCTCTCGCGTGCGAAATAATATAACAATCTTAACCAAATCGCACGTAGCGGGAGGCGTGCCAGCGGTTAAGCATGATTGTCGTTGCACTATGATAGATGTTGTTGCAACGTCGGGGAAGGGCGGAGGAATTTTGCATTGCTAATTGCTAATTGATCATTTTGAATTGAATCTTTCCGCAGTCGGCCCGCGCCGACCGGCAGTCGGCCCGTGCCGACCGGTCGTGATGAAATATTGGGGACACATCGAATAAAAAAAAACACTTGCATATAGATATTTTATAATCAATATATAGTCGGTGTTTCGGCACGGCGTCGGCCAACAATCCGACTCCAAAATATAAATAGAAGCCGAAAAAGTTACGTAGAAAACCACATACCCAACTAAGGAGGGTAAATGAAAAGACGGGCAATTTTACTCGGGATGATTGTCATCCTGAGCGCAGCAATGGCTTACGATCCTCTCTATATCGAGGATAACGCCATGCTTCTCGATCATCTTCAGCTCAGAGTGGGCGCCGCGGTGAATTACGGAAGTTCCTCGGCCTTGTTCGATTCCGAAGGCGATAAACAGGACTTCTCCGGCGATTACTCGATGACCAACATGTATATCCCGATTCGTCTGGGCATAGGCCTGATGAATATCGTCGATGTGCAGTTCCTCATCCCGTTTATGTCGTTAAAATATTCCAACGGCACGGAGATGAAAGGATCGGGCATTGCGGATAGCTGGTTCACCGCTAAAGCCGGAGTGAATAAATCCAATATGTATTTCGCGGGTAGATTGGGTATCCTGCTCCCGACCGGCGACGATGAACCCGAAGCGGGTGATTTGGCGACAGGATCGGGCCGGAGCGACCTCGATATCGGCGCGCTTTTCTGTTACAGGCCAGAGAGTATTACAGGTTTCGGGGCCGATGTCAATCTTGGTTACCGTATGAAGCCCGAAAAAGACGATTATAACGCGGGCGACGCACTGCAGTTCGATATCAAAGCGGGATATCAAATAACCGACGTCCTGTTCCCATACGCCGTTCTCGATGGTCAGATAGGTCTCGGCAACGCCAAATCCGGCGACACGGAAATCGAGGATTCGGCGGTGAACCTGTTTTCAATGGGTGTCGGCGCGGTATTCCAGACCGATATGGGGTTCGGCGTGCACGGCAATATCCTCTACGATATCGCCGGAAAGAACCATTATGCCGGCATGGACATAAACGTCGGCGTGGAATACACACCACAACTCGGCAATTAGAACCGATTTTTCCAGATGAGTAAAAGGGCCGGATTTCCCGGTCCTTTTTTTTTGCCGCTGGCGCGGCTGAAATCGTGTAGGGTTATTCCAAATCGCACGTAGCGGTCGGCACGCGCCGACTGGCAGGAGGCGTGCCAGCGGTTAAGCATGATAGTCGTCGCATTGCTGATAGATACTGACACATCGCCGGGGAAGGGCGGGGCAATTTTGCATTGCTAATTGCTAATTGATCATTTTGAATTGAGTCTTTCCGCCGTCGGCATTGCCGATCAATTTTCGGCATTGCCGACAAATCAATGCATGTTGGCGCTTGCCTTAACGAATGCCTCGAATATCCCCGCGCTGGCGTCGTCGGACAGCGCCTCGGGATGCCACTGGATAGACAAAACCCAGCGCCCCGGCTCGATTGGCTCGATAGCCTCGATTATGCCATCGTCGGCGAACGCGACTGCCCTGAAATTTTCGGCCAGCTTATCTATCGCCTGATGATGGCTCGAATTGACGCGCGTCCTGCCCTCCCCCATTATTTCCGCGAGAAGACCGCCCTTTGTTATACCGACTTCGTGATATGTGCGGCGCTTTTCCGGCGTCCGGTGCCCCTCCGGGATAACATCGACACCGCACGCGCCGAAATCTTGAATTAACGTTCCGCCGTTGTGGATATTCAGCAATTGGTGGCCGCGGCAAATCGCGAGTATCGGGCCGTGCGGGCGAATGACATCCCATCGGCGCATAAGTTCCATCTCGAACTCGTCGCGGCGCCTGCGGATAATGCAGTTCGAGCCGGGAATCTCCTCCTGCCCGAAAAGGTCGGGGGTAATATCGCTGCCGCCGGAGAACAGAAGGCCGTCGAGGCGGCGGATGAGCGGATCGAGTAATTTCCAATTTTCCCTTTCGAGATTCGGAATGATTATCGGGATACCGCCCGCATCGGCCACGGAATCGGTGTAGTCGTTTTTCAGATAGTCGAAGCTGCCGTCGGGAAAGACCGGCCTTTTCTCCACAAAAGGCGTCCAGCTTGCGGTAACTCCGATAAGCGGGAAATGTTTCATCAGAACCAGATCACCTGGCGAACCTGACCGACCACGGAGCTAACCGTGTTCCCCGTTCCCGCGTCGATGTCGAAATATTCTATCGAGTAACTCCCGCCGGAGTTTTTCGCATAGACGATCTCATTATCATGGCTAATCCCGAGGCCCTCGACAGTCGCGGCCCCTACTGTTAGATCGACAATAGTTGTGAGCGCGCCGCCCGTCGTGATCGATTTGATAATGTCCCCCGTCGGAAGGCTCTCGACAAAGAATATCGTGTTTTCGGGGCCGAAACGGACATACTTGAGATTATCGCCCGAATGCAATTGAACCGGAAAACCGCCGTTCACATCCCAATAGAACAGCTTTTCCGCAGAGATAACCGCTATCCCGCCGCCCGCCGGCGACCAGTCGAAACAGTCGATATCGTTGTATAGCGTCGGGTTTGCAATATCGATTCTGTCCTCCAGCCTCCAGACAAAGAGCTTGGGATTCATTGACCCAGAACCGCTGCGATATGCCAGATAAAGGCTGTCCGCGGAGAATTCGAGATCGCGCCCCCCCTGCGCCGTGCTGGAGAGCACCTCCTCCTCGCCGTTGAACAGGTTGCGGAGAACAACGTCGCCCAGGCGTGAAAAGCCCAAAATGTGGCCATTGGGATGAAGCGCGGGATATTTCTCGGTCAGGGCGTTGTTTGTCAGTTGCATGTTGATGCTGTAATCGAAATTGATCGCGCCGATATTGCCGCCGATATCGTGGAGTATGAACGACCTTCCCTGTGTGATATTCAGGCTGTATGGCGCGCCGCCGGGCATTCCCCTGTATAGGCCGGTCATGTTTGGGAAGTATAACCCCTGATCCACGCTTCCAGAGGGCCTCGAGCGGATCGCGAACCCCGGCATCGGCGAAAGGGTATCTATATTATAGGTGCAGGTGTCCCACGGGAGTTCCACGAAAAATGTTATCGTGTCGTGTAGCCAATTCGACTCCATATCCGTAACCGACAGCATCACCGTTACCGTGTCGCCGTGCTCGAAAGCGGTTTCGGGAACATGTCTAAGATCGATTCCGCCGCATAGGTTTGTGATCATCGCCGGGATTACCGCTTCGCCATCGACTATTATCGAAATGCTGTCCGGGTCGATACCGGTTGTGTGCTCGCCCGTGTCGCAGATGCTCACATAAAGGGTGGCGCCCACCGGCACATCGACATCGCCGTTCCCCGGGCTCCAGAAATTGATATATGGCGCGACCACATCTGCGGTGTCGGGAGGATTGCCGTTGCCGTTGTCCGGCTCGGTGCTGTTGTCGCACGCCATAAATGTTGCCGCTATCAGAATCGCGCAGAAAAGAAGGAACATAAAATTCTTTTTCATCGATTTACCTCGATTCTATCGGATAAGGAGAATTTTTTTCGCGGGCATATTATCGCCGACCGCCCTGACTAAATAGATGCCGCTGCCGAGAGAACGGTCGGGCCGCCACCGGCACGCGCCGGAGGCATTTGTGCTCGACGGCTTCGCCGACTCGCTCCCGACGACAGGAATATTCGCGACCAATTTGCCATTTATATCGAATATCTCGATTTGTTGGGTCGCACCGTCGCGCGCCTCGACTGAAATCGTGATTGCCGCGTTGAAAGGATTGGGATAGGCCGTGATTTCGCGCGCCGAGGGCAGCTTTTGCTCATCGATGCCCATTTGCATAACGTGAACCTGCCAGCAGATAGAGGAACTGTTCGGCTCACCGAGATCGACGTCGTCGAGAAGCTCAACACAGATATAGATATCGTCGTCGTCCCCGAAATCGCCCCCGAAAGAACCGCTCTGGAGCACGATAGTGTCGCCCCATGCCGTAATTCCGCTCGCAGGGTTCTCGATAACGGTCATCGACAGATCGAAAAAGGCGAAATCGGCGTGTTCCGAATCGCCCACAAGACCGGCGGGAACGTCCTCCGCGAGTATCCAGACATCGTCGATGCCCACGAACAGCGTGCCCAAACTCGCGGGATAATAGTCCAGAACATCCGGGCCTTCGATGTCCACCGAGAAGCTGTATGTGAGCGGCGACTCTATTCCGTTGCCAATCATATCGTCAACCGCGATAAGGTTTATGTTTATAACATCGCCGTGCCCCGACGGCGAAGTCGGTGTGAACGTTAGAACCGTGTCGGAGAAGGCCATGCCCGCGGGCCAGGCGAACATCGCGCCATCGTAGGAAAGCTGTATCGATGCCGTGTCGATGCCGTCGTCGTCCTTTATTTTAATACAGACGGTTTGGAGCGAATCGCTCGTGATATCGCCGTTGAGCGGGGATATCGCCGCAACATGGGGGCCGCCGCGGGGATTGACGAAGAAATCCCACGTGAACTCCGCAATATTCGGGTCGCAATAATCCGGGGGGTCACCGGCGAAAACAACGATAGTGTGGGTTCCAAACGTGTCGGCGGGAAC
>DAOWNU010000308.1 GCA_030642425.1 bacterium
CCACAACCTGCACAGGTCAGGCGGCGAGTATGGGGGCGATTCTTCTCGCGGGCGGCGAACCGGGCAAACGCAGCGCATTGCCGAACAGCCGAATCATGATTCACCAGCCCTGGGGTGGAGTTCAGGGGCAGGTTACGGATATCGAAATCCAGACCGAAGAGCTGCGCAAGGCGAAGAAAAAGCTAATCGAAATACTCGGCATACATACGGGGCAGCCGCTGAAAAAGATCGCGCGCGATACCGAGCGAAATTATTTTATGTCGCCGGACGATGCGCTGAAATACGGCATAATAGACCGCGTTTTCACAAAGAAAAGAAGCATAGCCGCCGCTAAATCCGGGGCAAAGAAGGGCAAGGCTGAAAATAGTGCCGGATAAGACCGAGAACCGATGCAGTTTCTGCGGGAAAGGAACCGACCGGGCGGAGCGCCTTGTCGCCGGCCCGGAGGGCGTATTTATCTGTGAAACATGTATCGAGACCGCGCGCAAGATGATCCGCGAGAAGGACGACTCGATCCCCTGGTCCGAGGAATCGTTCCCAAAACCGAAAGAGATAAAGGCGTTTCTCGATCTTTACGTTATCGGGCAGGAGAGTGCGAAAATCGCGCTGTCGGTGGCGGTCTATAATCATTACAAGCGAATCCTGCACAGGGCGGGAACACGCGACGAAAGGGATGTCGAACTCGAAAAATCGAACATCCTGCTTCTGGGGCCGACCGGAACCGGCAAGACACTTCTCGCGCGAACACTCGCCCGGATGCTCTCCGTGCCGTTCACAATTGTCGATGCCACCGTGCTCACCGAGGCGGGATATGTTGGCGAGGACGTCGATAATATTATCGTCCAGCTTCTTCACGCCGCCGATTTTAACGTCCCACGGGCGCAGGTGGGAATTGTCTATATCGACGAGATAGACAAGATCGGGCGCAAGGGCGGCGGCAATCCCAGTATCACCCGCGACGTCTCCGGCGAGGGAGTTCAACAGGCTTTGCTCAAGATACTCGAGGGCACAATCGCACATGTCCCGCCCGAGGGCGGCAGAAAACACCCCGAACAGCCGCTTATCTCGGTCGATACGACGGATATCCTTTTCGTCTCGGGGGGCGCGTTCAACTCGCTGGAAGAGATAATCGCCCGCCGGATAGACAACAAGATAATCGGTTTCGACGCCGAGATCACGGACGCCGGTAAGCTGGCAATAGGCGATCTGCTGTCGCGCGTCTCGCCCGACGACCTCGTTCAATATGGCTTGATACCGGAGCTTGTCGGCCGTCTGCCTATCGCGGTGTCGCTGGGCGAGCTTGGCCGGGATGAGATGTTCCGTATTATAACCGAGCCGAAAAACGCGCTCGTCAAGCAATATAAAAGGCTTTTCGAGATGGACGGGGTCGAGCTAATTTTCACCGACAACGCACTCGAGGCTGTTGTGGAGGAGGGAATGACACGAAAGACCGGGGCCAGAGCGCTGCGTACCGTTCTCGAACACGCGATGACTTCCGTCATGTTCGAGATACCTTCCCGAAACGACCTCGACAAATGTATTATCGATAAGGGGGTTATCGAGGGGAAAAAGGAGCCGCAACTCGTTTTTAAAAGCGATACCCCGAACGAGGCGGCGTAATGTCCGCCGGTCGTTTTCCGGGATTCGGGCTTCCCCTTTTCGCCATTCTGGTCGCGCTGGATCAAATTTCGAAGGTCTGGATTGCCCGTGCGGTGGGATACCATGAGGGAATCCCGATTATTGGCCAGTTCTTCATAATAACCTATGTTCGCAACCCCGGCGGGGCGTTCAGCACGCGTCTCGGCGGATCGCTTTTCTATATAATAATTGCCGCTGTGGCGGCTGTTATGGTCGTTTTATATCTCCTGTTTTCAAAGAACAGGAGCGTGTCGCTTCAACTGTCCCTCTTCGCAATTCTCTCCGGCGCGATTGGCAACCTGATAGACCGCGTGAGGATTGGCGAGGTTATCGACTGGATCGATATCGGTATAGGCGAACTGCGCTGGCCGACATTCAATATCGCGGATTCCGCCATCGTGATCGGGCTGTTGATCCTTATTTTCACAAGTTCGGGTGATGAGCGAAAAAACAGAAATAATAAATGTTCCGGAAAAAATTCCCCCGACGAGGCTGGATGTCTATCTTGTGGCGACGGGCCTCGGCCTGAGCCGGAACCAGATACAGAAGCTTATTCGGAATAAGGGAATTGCCGTCCGCGGGAAAGGTATTAAACCCGCATTCCTTCTCTATGGCGGCGAGGAGATCGTGGTCACTATCCCGGAAGCGGAACCGCTCCGCCTTATCCCGGAGAATATCCCGCTGGACATCCGCTTCGAGGACGAGCATATAATCGTGGTCGATAAACCGCCGGGGATGGTGGTTCATCCCGCGCGCGGCCATTATTCCGGCACGCTTGTCAACGCCCTGCTCGCGCACACGAACCGGCTGTCTTCCCTGGGCGGACTCACCCGTCCGGGGATAGTCCACCGGCTGGATCGCTGCACCAGCGGATTGCTTATAGCCGCCAAAACTGATATCGCCCACAGCGCGCTCGCAAAGGCGCTTTCCGCGCACAAGATCGTAAGAGAATATATTGCATTGGTCTGGGGCCATATGCCGAACGATTCGGGAAGTATCGAGGGGGATATCGGCCATAATCCAAAAGACCACAAGAAGATGGCCGTGGTGTCCGTCGGCAAGCCCGCGCGCACGGATTACGAAGTAGAAATGGATTTCGGCCCGTTATCTCTGGTGAGTTTCCGCCTGCACACCGGTAGAACGCATCAGATTCGTGTTCACGCCGATCATATCGGCCACAATATATTCGGCGATCCGGAATACGGTGGCCGTGCGGAACGGCTCGGCGGGATAATGGCGGAATCCAGACCCCTTGTGGTCAGGCTGCTTACGCTTATCGATAGGCAGGCGCTTCACGCCCGCAAGCTGGAGTTCGAGCATCCGGTTACGGGCCGCCGGATGACTGTGGAGGCTGAATTGCCGCCGGATATGTCCGCTGTCATCGAGGCGCTGGAGCGAGCGGTATCGTGAAGTGGGCGCGGCTCGTATCGCTTATTTTCCTTCTAACGATAACGGTCGGCGCGCGAAGGCTCTGGGAGCCGACGGACGTCGAGCCGCTTTTTTCTATCCGCACAATAAACGCTATCGAAATAACGGAGCTTTACCTTTATCTCGCTTTGCCCGAAGGCGTTATCCGCTTTTCACGTTACGAGGACGAGATCGACTATCAAAACTGGAAGGCCTTCCCGCTCTCCGGCGAAGTGGAAGATATTTTTGCCCTGACCGACACAATATACGCAATCACGACGGGGGGAATTTATTTCCGCAGGGAGATAGATTTTGCGGATATCCCCTTCCAGCGCTGTGTCGGGGAGATGAG
>DAOWNU010000148.1 GCA_030642425.1 bacterium
TCGGAGACTATCGACACGAAACCGAAAAGGAAGAGCAGCGTGATTATCGAAACGATAGTAACCGAGAGCCAATTCGGTATTTTCTTACGGTTGAGGAATGCGAGTATCGGCTGAAGAACCATCACGAGGAAAATGGCCAGCGCGAACGGTATCAGCAGGTTCGACAGGGTTGTCAACAGCCAGAACCCGATGATAATAAGAAGGATTGTTGTCAGTGTCCGGTTAGAGTCCATTTTGGTCGCGGTTTCGAGTAATTCCGATTCTGTATTTAATATACGCGCAAATCCATTTAAATCCAGCGGATATTTTTAGTTTTTCCGAATGACTAACTAAAGCCTAAAAGCCGGATGCTAAATGCCCATTGACCCTCCCCCATTTTTCCAGTCATTCCAAACTTGAAGCGGAATCCAGCGGGCGGCGCGGGGCACCTTTTACCTATTACCTATTACCTATTACCTATTACCTATTACCTATTACCTATTACCTATTACCTATTACCTTTTACCTTTTACCTATCATATCCATTTTGCATTGCTAATTGCTCATTGCTAATTTTGAATTGGTTCTTTCTCATCTATCCCATCAACAAGCTAATCGCCGCTACATTGACGATGTCTTCGACACTGCATCCGCGGGACAGGTCGTTGCAGGGCTTCGCAAGCCCCTGAATAAACGGCCCGACAGCTTCCGCGCCGGCGAGTCTCTGGACAAGCTTATAGCTTATGTTCGCGGCGTCGAGGTCGGGAAAGATAAGAACGTCCGCCCGGCCCGCAATCGGGCTGCCGGGCGCCTTTTTCTCGCCGATTTTCGGGATGAGCGCGGCGTCGGCTTGAAGCGTGGCGTCGATATTCATATCGGGGCGAAGTTTTTTCACTATCTCGAAGGCTTCTTCCACCTTATCGACATCTTCATGTTTGCCGCTGCCCTTTGTGGAAAAGCTGAGCATGGCCACTTTCGGCTTTATTCCCAGTAGTTTCTCCGTGTTGTCAGCGCTTGCGATAGCTATCGAGGCCAGTTGTTCGGGGTCCGGATTCGGGATAACCGCGCAATCGGCGAATGTTATTGGATAATCCTTCCGGCCGCGGAATTCCGGCATAACCATAATAAAAAAGCTCGATACAGCTTTTATTCCTTCCGCCACGCCGACAATCTGCAGCGCCGCACGCAGGACGCTGCCCGTGGAGTTTTTCGCGCCCGCGACATCGGCATCGACCATGCCCCTACGAAGCATCATCGCGCCCCAGAAAAGCGGGTCGAGTATCTTTTTCCGCGCATCTTCGATAGTCATCCCCTTATGGGCGCGGAGTTTTTGGTATTCCAGCGCAAAATCCTCGTGTAGTTTTCCCCCCGGCTGCACAATTTCCGCTTTCGAGATGTCCGCGCCCTCTTTCTGTGCGAGCGCCTCGATTTCGTCCGGAACGCCGAGTATCACGACATCGCAAATACTCTCTTTTGTGAGTCTTTCGGCGGCGTGCATCATCCTCGGCTCGTCGCCTTCGGGAAAAACGACAGCGCCACCCTTTGCCCCGGCTTTTGCCTTGAAATTTTCGATTAGCTGCATCGTGGCTCCTTTTTTTGTGTGTTATTTCAGAACAACACACTAATATATGATTTTTATAGTCGGGTGCAATTTAAAAAACAGTTTTTGTGCGAAAATGCGAAAATTGAAAAAATTCATTATGAGCATAGCCCTTGTTTTTACTCCAAATTAGGATATATTGGTCCCAAAATTGTATGCCGATAAAGGAATGAAACATGAATAAATGTTGCTGTGAACACACGGGGAAGGCCTTGCTTTTGCACAATCAAGCCCCGCTTATCGATCTGCACGCCGACACATTCTCGTTCAAGAAAGACACTTCTAAATTTGTCGATGGCTGGCCGAAACGGCATCTGGACCTTCCGCGGATGCTGGAGATCGGAATCTGGGCGGAGGCTTTCAGTCTCTTCGTTTATCCGAAATGGGCGGCGGGTGAAAAAGCAGGCTGGCTTTCGCTGGCCGAACACGAACTCGACAATATCCACACCGCTATCGAGAATTCCGGCGGGAAAATGGCGCTGGCTGTCGATGCGAATGAAGTTCTGTCTAATCTCGACGGCGGCGCGGTCAGTGCGATTATAGAGATCGAGGGTTTGCACGCTCTTGGCGGCGATATTGCGAAAATCGAGAAATTTTTCGAACGCGGTGTGCGGATTTTCACTCTGACATGGAACAACTCGAACAACTGGGCGACATCCTGCATGGACGACGATGCTGAAACGCGCGGTCTAACCCTCGCGGGACGCGACGCCGTGGCCGAAATAAACCGGCTGGGCGGCCTCGTCGATTTTTCCCATTCGGGCGAGAGAACGTTCTGGGATTCTATCGATATTATCGAAAGGCCGCCGATCTGCACACACTCGTGCTGCCGCGCGATCAAGGACTCTTCGCGAAACCTCACCGACGATCAGATCGCCGCGATAATCGAGCGCGGGGGCGTTATCGGGATAAACTTTTTCCCGGGATTCCTCTCGAAAAATAAATATAGCAAGGTTACAGCCGCGGATATTGCGGATCATATCGAGCATATTCTCGAACTGGGCGGCGAAAAAAATGTCGGCCTCGGATCGGATTTCGACGGCATTTCTCATCTGCCGGTGGGAATCGACGACTGCACCGGAATAATTACGATTACGGAAGAGCTTCTCGCCCGCGGCCACGACGACGGGACGATTATGGGCATTCTCGGCCGAAATTTTCTGCGTGTATTTTAGGGTTGGCGGAAAAAATAATGCAATGTCATTCACGCGAAGCTTGTCCTCGCAAAAGCGGGGAGCGGGAATCCAGAGGGGTGGCGCGGGGCCATTTTGCATTGCTAATTGATCATTTTTTAAATTGAATCTTCATCCGCCCCTTTTACCTTTTACCCTTTACCTTATTCTCAAATTTATCCATTCTATCCGTTATCTTCTCGTTAATCCTCATATTTCACAAATTCCACCCGAACAATTATTGTAGATTATGGAAAGTGCTCCTATGTTATTGAAATAAGGGTTCGAGGGATCGAGGGGTCGAGGGGTCGAGGGAAATACAAAAACACTTGAACCCTCGAATCCTTGAATCCTTGATCCCTATTTCTATATTGATAATATTCATGTTATGCCCATATTTGTTTCTTAATATATCACATTTGTGAGAAATGCAGGCTAATCCATATTAGCTTGACAATACATTTTTTATTTCTTATACTAAATTAGTTTATAAACTAAACGGCATTTTGGGCCGGAGGAAATAATGATAAACGGCATGTATTCCGAACGCTTCAAAAAGGTTCTTCAATACGCGAGGGAGGAGGCCGCAAGGCTCGGGCACTCTTATATCGGCACGGAACACCTGCTGCTCGGGATAATCCGCCACGGAAACAACGGCGCTATCGACGTCATGCGCTCGGCCCGAATCGAACCGCAGGATGTCCGCCGCACTATCGAGGACATGCTCGACGCCGGCGAGACCACGTATTTCCTCGGCCATATTATTATGACTGCCCGCGCGAACAAGGCTATCGAGCAATCCGCGGCGGAGGCCAAATCGCTCGGTTCGAGCGATATCGGCACCGAACACCTGCTGCTGGCGATGATCAAAGAGGGCAAATCCCTCGCGGCGCAGGTCCTTCTTATGTATGACCTATCCTACACCGAGGGACTGCAGATAATCGGCAAGCTGGATACCGGAGGAGGCCTGAAAGACCGACCCGGCCACAGACGCGAACCTTCACCCGTAGGCGGCGGAAAAACCCCCTCGCTGGATCAGTTCAGCAGAGATATTACTCTCCTCGCTAAAAATGGAAAACTCGACCCGGTAATCGGCCGCAAAAGCGAGATAGAAAGGCTCGCGCAGGTTCTCTGCCGGCGCAAAAAGAATAATCCCGTGCTGATCGGTGAGCCGGGAGTCGGCAAAACCGCGATAGTGGAGGGCCTCGCACAGCTTATTATCGCCAAAGACGTGCCGTATCTGCTTCAAAATAGGCGGGTCGTCAGCCTCGACCTGACCGGACTTGTGGCCGGAACCAAATATCGCGGGCAATTCGAAGAGCGTATCAAGGCCGTTCTCGACGAAATTGTCGGAAACAGCGAGACAATCCTGTTCATCGACGAGCTTCACACATTGGTAGGAGCGGGGGGCGCGGAGGGCGCGCTGGACGCCTCGAATATCCTCAAACCCATGCTCGCAAGCGGCGAATTGCAATGTATCGGCGCAACTACTCTGGAAGAATACCGCAAGCATATCGAGAAGGACGGGGCGCTGGAACGCCGTTTCCAAACGGTTACAGTCGATCCGCCCACGCCGGAAGAGACGATCGAGAAACTCCGGGGCTTGAAAAAGCATTATGAGGATCATCATAAAGTAATAATAACATCCAAGGCATTAGAGGCGGCTGTTCGCTACGCCGACAGGTTCGTGCAGGGGCGCTATCAACCGGACAAATCTATCGACCTTATCGACGAGGCCGGTGCGATGGTCAACCTTGCGGGTTATGTCAAACCGAAATTCCTTATCGAATCGGAACTCGAAATTGCCGAATTGGAACGGGCGAAAGAGGCCGCGATCTCCAGTCAGGATTTCGAACGGGCCGCAAGACTGCGCGATCAGATTCGTTCGGCGAGGAAAAATTTCGAGGAGGAGGAGGAGGCCTGGCATCGCGCCCGTGATGAGAACCGGCCCGAGGTTACGGTTGCCGATATTGCCGGGGTTGCAAGCCGCATGACCGGAATCCCCATCTCCGAGATTGGCAAAGAGGACGCCAAACGCCTGCTAAATATAGAAAAAACAATCGGAAAGGAAGTAATCGGGCAGGAGGAAGCTATCAAGGTTCTATCCTCCTCGATACGCAGAAGCCGCGCGGGGCTGAATAATCCAAATCGACCTGTCGGGAGTTTCCTGTTTATGGGCCCGAGCGGTGTCGGCAAAACTCATCTGGCCAAAGTGTTGACACGCTTTCTATTCGGCACGGAGGACGCGCTCGTGCGAATAGACATGTCCGAATATATGGAGAAATACTCGGTCAGCAGACTGGTGGGCGCGCCTCCGGGATACGTCGGTTTCGACGAAGGCGGGACTCTGACAGAAAAGGTTCGAAGACATCCATACAGCGTCGTGCTTTTCGACGAGATAGAAAAGGCGCACCCGGAGGTTTTCGGGATTTTGCTGCAAATCCTCGAGGACGGCATATTGACGGACAGCTTCGGGCACCGGGTGAATTTCAAGAACACGATTGTAATAATGACTTCCAATATCGGCACAAAGCACCTGATAAACACAAAACTCGGCTTTGGGGCGGACGAGTCGGAGATCGATTTCGAATCGATCCGTATCGATCTGCTCGGCGAACTGAAAAAAACGATGCGCCCCGAGCTTCTCAACCGAATCGACCACGTGATTGTGTTCAAGCCGCTTCGACTCGAAGATATTGAAAAGATCGTCGATCTCGAAATAGCCGAGGTCAACAAGCGCGTAAAACATAAGAATATGCATCTCGATTTGAGCGCCGGAAGCCTCCAGTGGCTGGCGGAAAAAGGATTCGACCCGAACATGGGCGCCCGCCCTTTGAAAAAAGCGATCCAAAGATATGTCGAAGACCCTCTCTCCTCAAAACTCGTTTCCGGCGAGCTGCCGTGGGATTCTGTGATATTTATCGACCTGGATAAAA
>DAOWNU010000333.1 GCA_030642425.1 bacterium
ATCTGGACTTGCGCTCCGATGAAGCATATAATACTTAGGCTGTTGAATTTCAAAGGAGCGCCGTTGCCGACCGACAATAGAAACTCGCACTATTCCCCCGTCGATATTGTAATAATGGCATATTACTTGATTGTCGGCGTATTCATCCTGATATCCGGGCTGCTCGGAAGGCTCGACAACTGGTGGTTCTACACCTTGCATCACTTGTTGGTTCTCATTCTCATTCCCACGATTATCGTGAAACTCGATGCAAAAAAGAGAGACATTCGCTCGTTTATAAGGCTGGCCTATCCGCTGTTTCTTTTCGGGGGAATGTATCGCGAGACCCACAATCTCGATCAGGTTATTTTCACCCGCCCTCTGGATTATTATTTTATCGAATGGGACAGAATTCTTTTCAAATGCCAGCCGTGTGTCGAGTTTGCGACACGGTGGAGCGCCCCCTGGTTCTCCGAGATAATCCACGCGCTGTATGGCTCGTATTTCATTATCATCGTCTTGTTGCCGCTTGTATGGTGGTTCCGCAAGCGGCCGGACATGGTGCATCGGAGGGTTTTCGACCTGACTTTCACTTATATAATATTCTACATGATCTTCATTATTCTGCCGGTTCAGGGGCCGAGGGTGCAGTTGCCGGAGGCGGTAAATATCCCGAGGGTTGGATATTTATTCGCGCCCTTTTTCGAGTTCCTTTTCAGCAAGGGTGGGATCGCGGGCGCGGCGTTTCCTTCGAGCCACTGCGGTATCGCCACGGTTGTCGCGGCCTATTCGTTTAGAGATATCCCAAAGGCCTGGCCAATTCCCGTAATTCTCGCTTTAGGGATATATTTTGCGACAGTCTATGGCCGTTTTCATTATGCGGTCGATGTTTTTTACGGCGTCGGACTGGGCCTTATTTGCTCCATTGTTTCGGGTTATGTCTATAATTATTTCCGCAGTCGGGGTTTTACCGGCCCGATAAACAATTCAATCCGCAACACATAAAACACTTGAAAAAGAAGTCCTTTTCTAATATAATAACTGGCTGAATATCGCTTTATAAAAAAAGGTAAAAAATGAAAAATCTTCTTTTGTTAGTAATTATTATTTTAATCTGTATTTCGGCTAATGCAGACGATGTGAACCTATCGACTGCTCGAACGGTTGCCGAAACTCATCTTCAAACCCACAGCGATTTTGCCGAAACTATATCCAGTTTCAAGGGCGGTTTCGGGATTTCCGAAATACACACTCTCCGCGACGACGAAGGCGCACCGCTGGCCTATATTTTTGATCTCGAACCTATCGGCTATATCGCTGTTACGCCCAATACCAATATCGTGCCGGTTCTCGCCTATTCCTTCCTATCGAATTTTGTGATGAAAGACACCCCGCTGAACACGCTCCTTCACATGATTATCGGCGATATGAAGCTTCGCCGTGAAGCGCTCCCGATAACTTCGCGCGGGATAATCCACGAAAACAACTGCCTCTGGGACTCCTATCTCACCGACAGGGAAGAGCTTATTCGCAGTTCGTCTTCTATGGTCGTCTATGGCCCGTGGATAGATACCCGCTGGAGTCAGGGCTATCCCTATAATATGTATTGTCCTATCGACCCGGGAACCGGCTCCAGATGTGTTTCGGGATGTGTCGGAATCGCGATGGCGCAGATACTCAATTACTGGGAATATCCGGCGTTCGTGGCTTTCAACGATGACGAAAGCTATTGGTCGGGCTATACCTCTCCGGCCATCTTTATCGACGCCCCGACCGCTTCCGACGACACTATCGAGTATAATTATGCCGGAACGGATAACCCGTCCAACTCCGAGATAGGCTCGCTTGTTTGGGCCGCCGGGGTCTCGGTTTATTCATGGTATAGTTCGGGCGGAACCGGCGCCAGCGTCCATTCGGATTATTATATCGACAAATGGGGCTACGACCCGGAAGCGTTCGACATGTCCGGCGACCATTATTTTTTCTACGATTATCTGATGGAAGATATGATAGACGGCTGTCCCGTGCAGTTATCGATATATCAGGACGACTGGACGGGCGGGCATTCTATCGTCTGCGACGGCTACAACAGCACAACCGACTATTACCATCTTAATATGGGTTGGGGCGGCTCTACGGACGGCTGGTATTCCCTTCCGGCGGGGATGCCTTTGGGATACTCGATAATAACTCGCGCGGTAATGAATATCGAGCCGGCGCCACGTGTCGATGCGCCTTCGACATGCGCGGAGGCAATGACGCTCTGCCCTTCAGAGGCATCTCAGGAACACAAGGACGCAATATATCGCCCCGGCGACGAGGACTGGTTCGCGTTCGACGCCTCCACGGACAGCTCTTATATATTTTACTCCAAGGGGAGCACAAACATGTGGGGCGAGATATATTCCGCGTGCGGGACGGCCCCTATTCTTTCAAATGGAAGCGGCATTTCGAGGGACAATTTTTTCCTTCAGTTCACCCCGACCGTGCCTGGAACATACTATCTGAAAGTTCGCGGCGTTGACGCGTGGGAATTCGGCCTATACGAGCTTTATTATCGCACGGGTCGGGGTCCGAGTATAAACGTGAGATGCCCACACGGCGGGGAAGTTGTCAATGAGGGCGACAATCAAATAATCCAATGGACCTCGAACGGCGTGCCCGATTTCACGGCTGTTCGACTCGAATATTCAATTCACGGTCCCGACGGTCCGTGGGTGATAATTGCGGATACTTCCGACCTGACATTCCATATTTGGACGCTGCCCGACGTCCATTACGACAAGGACAGCGTCTATGTTAAAATAACCAGCGTGGAATACAATATGGTCGCCGGAGTCAGTGTTGGGGCGATAACGATACGCGACATATATAATATTGCGGAGCAGGGCCTTCCCGAAATTTTGGAATTGACCGCCTACCCGAACCCGTTCAATTCCGCGGTGAGGATTTCCGTAGGGGAGGGTCCGAGACCCTCCCGCGTGGAGATATTCGATATAAATGGAAAAAGGGTTCGAGGATTCGAGGGATCGAGGGTTCAAGGAGGAACACCGAACGCCGATAATCGAGCGTCGATAAACGAATTTGTCTGGACGCCCGAAGAATCCGTCGGCAGCGGAATTTATCTCGTCCACGTAACAATCGATTATGGGCAAACGGCGACAAGGCGCGTGGTATATTTAAAATGATAATCTTTCATTTGCAGGAGCGAATCGGCGGAGCCGTTGAGCAA